>NZ_JBHXTQ010000058.1:0-55805 GCF_042677305.1 Kitasatospora sp. NPDC127121
GAGACCGCCAAGCCCTACCGCTGGACCTACGAGGGCACCCCACTCAAAGCAGCCTGATCAACACCCCTCCACGAACTTCCGCAGAGCAGCACTAGACCGGCAGCAGGCGGGCGATCAGTTCGCCGAGGCGGCGGGCGTTGCGGCAGGAGTGCATCTCCACGACGCCCGCGTAGGCGGCTGCGGCGGAGTCGCCGGTCGGCCAGAGGGCGGGCTGCTCGGGGTTGAGCCAGTGGACCCGCCGGGCCCGGCCGGCGATCCGGCGCAGCGCGTCCAGGTTCGGGTCGCGGTGGTTGGTGCGGGCGTCGCCGAGGATCAGCACGCTGGTGCGCGGGCCGACCGCGTCCAGGTGCCGTTCGGCGAACTCGCCCAGGGCGGAGCCGTAGTCGCTGTTGCCGTGGTGGCCCATCACCTTGGCCTCGGTGAGGATCCGGGCGGCGAGCCGGGCCGGGTCGGCGTCGCCGCGCGCCAGCAGGGCGGTGACCTCGGCGGTGCGGTTCACGAAGGCGAACACCCTTACCTTGCTGAACTGTTCGCTCATCGCCTGCACCAGCAGCATGGTGAAGTCGGCGAATCCGGCCACCGAGCCGGAGACGTCGCACAGCAGCACCAGTTCCGGCCGGGCCGGGTGGCGCAGCCGGTAGGCCGGGCGCAGCGGCACCCCGCCGGTGGACAGCGAGCGGCGCAGGGTGCGGCGCAGGTCGATCTGCCCGCGTGCGGCGCGGCGGCGCCGGGCGGCCAGCCGGGTGGCCAGCTTGCGGGCCAACGGGTGGACGGTGCGGCGCAGTTCGGCGAGCTGGTCGCGGCCGGCGGCGAGGAAGTCGATCCGGTCGGCGGTGGGTGCGACGGCGCGTTCGGCGATCCGCTCGGCGCCGCGCAGTTCGGCGACCCGGCGGCGGGCCTCGGTGGCGACCAGGGCGCGGAAGTCCTGGATGCGGCGGCGGATCTCGTCGGCGAGGACGCGGTCGGACAGGTCCGGGGTGGTGGCCTGCTCGCGCAGGGCGGCGAGGATCCGGGCGAGCAGCGTCTCGGGGGCGAGCCGGCCGAGCGCCTGGTGGGCCGACCAGCCGTCCGAGGCCGGCGTGGCTCCGGCGCCGTACCGGCCCAGGGCCTCCACCACCTCGCCGGCCAGCCGGGCCTGGGCGGCCCGGTCGTCGGCGGCCAGGGCTGCGGCGAGGCGCTCGCGCAGGTCGTCGCGCAGCGGGTCGGGCCGGCCGGGGCGCGGCGGCCGGGGGTCGTCCGGGAGTGCGGGCGGGTCGGCGCGGACGGCCTCGGGGGTGCCGACGCCGAGCGGGAAGAACAGGTCGAACGTGGCGTCGAAGGCGGCCCGTTGGGTGTCCGAGCGCAGCAGCGCGGCGGCCAGGCCGGCCCGCATCTGCTCGCGGTCGGCGAGCCCGAGGACGTCGAGGACGGCGGCCGCGTCGACCGTCTCGGCGGGGCCGATCCGCAGGCCGTGCCCGCGCAGCGCGCGGACCAGGCCGGTGAGCCGGGCGGCGGTGTCGGCCGGCGGTGGGGCGGTGGTCATGCGACGGTGAGCTTCCGCGCGGCCTTCCGGATGTCGTCCTGGTGCTTGAGGATCACCCCGAGGGTCTCTTGGACGACCGCCTCGTCGAGGGTGTCCGCGCCGAGCGCCAGCAGGGTGCGGGCCCAGTCGATGGTCTCCGCGACGGACGGCGCCTTGCGCAGGTCCATCGCGCGCAGCGCGCCGACCACCCGGACCAGCGAGGCGGCCAGCGTGTCGTCCAGGCCGGGCACCTTGAGCCGGACGATCTGCCGCTCCAACTCGGCGTCCGGGTAGTCGAGGTGGAGGAAGAGACAGCGTCGGCGCAGCGCCTCGGACAGTTCGCGGGTGGCGTTGGAGGTGAGCAGTACGAAGGGGCGGCGGCTCGCGGCGATGGTGCCGAGTTCGGGCACCGTGACCTGGAAGTCGCTGAGCACCTCCAGCAGCAGCGCCTCCACCTCGACGTCGGCCTTGTCCATCTCGTCGATCAGCAGCACGGTGGGCTCGTCGCCGCGGATGGCGGTGAGCAGCGGGCGGGTGAGCAGGAACTCCTCGCCGAAGATGTCGGTGCGGGCCTCGTCCCAGCTCTCGTCGCGGCCGGCGGTGATCCGCAGCAGCTGCTTGGCGTGGTTCCACTCGTAGAGGGCGCGGGCCTCGTCGATGCCCTCGTAGCACTGGAGCCGGACCAGCCGGGCCCGGCCGACCGCGGCCACCGCCTTGGCGAGTTCGGTCTTGCCGACCCCGGCGGGGCCCTCGACCAGCAGCGGCTTGCCGAGCCGGTCGGCGAGGAAGACGGTGGTGGCCACGGCGGTGGAGGCCAGGTAGCCGGTGGCGGCCAGCTGGTCGGCGGTGTCCGCCACCGATGCGAAGAACCCCGTGCCGTCGCCGCTCATCTGCCCGCCCCGTTCCTGTCCGCCCTGTCCGTGCGGCAGCACCCTACCGGCCGGTCACTTCGCTGTCTCGGGGCTTCGGCGGGGTGGCGCGGCGCGGGGCCGGGGTCGTGGCGTGCTGCCGGATCACCTGGCGGGCGCGCGGGCGCGCCGGAGTGGTGTACGGCGACCACGGCCGCCGTACACCGCCCGTCTGTTCCCGCCGGTCTCGGCCGTCGGTTGACGACGTCTGACTCGACGTCAGGTTGTGCGTGCCTTTCGGGTCGTCAGTTGACGAAGATGAGCGGGCTGCCCGCCACCGAGGTGTCGGTGACCGGGCCGTAGGTGGCGCTGAACCAGCCGGTCGAGAAGCACAGGCCCGAGCCGGAGACCAGGTTGAACGGCTGGGAGGAGAAGCCGATGGTGTTGCCGGTGTTCGAGGTGGTGCCGTTGATCCCGGTGGTGGTCTGGTAGACGCAGTTGATGCTGCCGAGGATGGTGTTGAGCACCACCGTGGTCTTCATCGCGCCGGCCGCGCCGGGGGTGAGGGCGACCGGGTTGCCGGGGCCGTCGCCGACGGTGTTGGTGAACGGCAGGTTGTTGACGGTGATGCTCTTGACGCCGGTGACGCCGAGGACGTTGGAGGAGCAGGAACCGAAGGTCTGGGTGTTGAGCTGCTCGACCGCGCTGCCGGGGGCGGCCGGGTTGGCCGTCACGGTCGCGGAGAAGGCCGAGTTGGCGCAGCTGATGCCGCTCGTGCCGCTGGCGCTGCTGTAGAAGGTGGCGGCGGTGCCCGAGACCAGGCTGGCGGTGAGGACGTCGCCGACGGCGACGTCCGGGCCGCTGCTGCTGCCGGTGGTCAGCACCGCGGAGCCGTCGGCCTGGGCGGGTGCGACAGCGGCGCAGGTGAAGGCGAGGGCGGCGAGGGCGGCGGTACCGAGCGTACGGCGAAAGCGCATGAGGGTGACCTCTCTCCGTGCGGAGACGGGTGGGGGTGGCCCGCGGTGCGGGTGTGGTGGCGTGCACGGCGGGGGAGGTGCGTGGGCATGGCGTACCGGGGGCTTCGCGGGGCCGTGGTGCGGCGGGCCCGGCGCCACGGGCCCGCTCGTACGGCACAGCGGTGTGAAGGTGCGGACGTGCGCTGCGAGTGCAGGAGTGCACGTCGGCGGCTGCCACCGCCGCGGGCCTGCGTCCGCTCGTGGTCCCGTGGCCCGGGCTGTTCGCCCGGGGCCGCCGGAGCCCCTGGAGGTCGTCCGGTGGTGACAGGGTCGCCCACCGGTTGGAAACCTGTCAGTGTTGTAAACCTGATGTTGCGTCAATGTCAATACAGGTAACAGGAGTTGGTGATGGAACGGAAACACCTCCGAAGTGCCGACGTGATCCTGCTGCCGGGCGCGCGGGCCGGTCGTGACCCGGCCCGGTCCATCAAGCGCGGCCCGAGCCGGCTGCCCCCGGGCGTGGTGGCCGCGACCCAGCGCGAGCGGCTGCTCGACGGGCTGGTCCAGACGGTGGCCGCGCGCGGCTACCAGCACGCCACGGTCAGCGACATCTGCCGCGCGGCCGGGGTGACCAGGCCGGTTTTCTACGAGCTGTTCAGCGGCAAGGAGGACGCCTTCCTGGCCGCGCACCGGCACGGCACCGGAGTGGTGCTCCGGCGGATGGCGGCGGCCTTCGCGGCGGAGTCCGACTGGTGCGCCGGGATCCGGCAGGCGCTCGGCGCGATGCTCCATCTGCTGGCGGGGACACCGGCTTTCGCGACCATGGCGGTGATCGAGATCGAGGCGGTCGGACCGGCCGGACGCCGCGAGCGGGACCAACTCCTCACCCGGTTCCGGGCGTTCTTCGCCGAGGTGCCCCAACCGCCGGTCGGTGTGCGGGTGGTGGAGCTGGTGGACGCCGTGGTGGGCGGGGTCTACAGCGCGCTCTACCGGCGGATCGACTCCGGCCGGACGGTTCAACTGCCGGAACTCCTTCCGGTGTTGAGCATGTTCTGTCTCGCGCCCTTCCTCGGCCCGGCGCAGGCGGCCGTCCGGCTCGGGTTTCCGATCGGTGAAGATCCTTCGTGCACCCGTATTGACCCGGCCACTACCGGGCAGTAGCTTCCCAGTTACTCAAAGCGCGGCTTGACCGTGCCCGCCCCGCTGCCGAGGGGCGGGTGGCCCGGTCGGGCCGTGGAACGCTGTCCGCGCCAGGGCACCGTGCCAGTGCCTGCACATCCCACCCACCCAACAGGGAGCACACATGGCCATGTCCGAGGACGCCGCCGCCGCGGCCGAGACCCCGGAGACGCCGACCGGCAGCAGGAGAGGGCGGGTACGGCTCAAGCGCAGCGCCTGGATGGCCGTTCCGGCCGTCGCCGCGGGCGCCGTCCTGATGGCCCTCACCGCCCAGGGCGTACTCGCCGCCCAGTTCTCCATCAGCGGCATGCCGTTCACGATCACCGCGGACAAGCTCGACGGCAAGGGCTTCGCCCAGTTCGGCAGCCTGGACTCGATGATCCCCGACAGCCCCAACCAGGGCTCCACCGGCGGTCAGGTGCTGGTCGCGGTCTCGGCGATCAAGAAGGCCGAGATCACCAACCTGTGCCAGAGCGTGGACCTCGGTGGCGTCAACCTGGTGATCCACGCCGGCGACGCCGGCACCCCCGTCGCCGCCACCGACCTCACCACCGACTCCGACATGCTGTCCGGTGACGCGGAGTTCACCAACATCGAGATCGGCGGCGACGCCAGCACGTACACCAAGGCCGGCAACGCGGGCAAGGGCAACCCGGGCGTCTTCGGGCAGCAGGCCGACACCGTCGTGCTGACGCACCTCAAGCAGCACAACTACGCGAGCACCGCCGTCGGGTTCAAACTGCCCAACCTGCGGCTGAGCTTCAGCTCCCAGGGCTGCTGACCATGACGGAGTCCGTACCGGAGCCGGCCGGTTCCGGCGAGGGCGTCGCGGAGGGGGCCGTGGGGACGGCTCCCGCCCCCGCTCCCGCCACCACCCGACCGGTCAAACGCGACTGGCGGGGCCAACGGCCGTTCTGGGGCGGGCTGCTGGTGCTGTTCGGCGGCGCCGAGATCCTGTTCACCCTGCGTGCCCCGCTGCCCGTCGTCCTGCACATCGGGATGCAGGGGCTGGCGGGCTACCTGGTGCCGGCGGTGATGGTGCTGTGCGGCCTGCTGATCCTGTTCAACCCGGCTCAGCGGCTGTTCTACTCCGTCCTCGCCGTGCTCGCCGCGCTGGCGAGCTGGCTCACCTCCAACCTGGGCGGCTTCGTGATCGGGATGCTGCTCGGACTGGTGGGCGCCTGCCTCACCTTCGGCTGGCTGCCCGATCAGCCGCTGCGCCGGGGGCGGCAACGGCGGGAGGACCGGCGCCAGGAACGCCGGTCGTCCCGAGCGGGCACGGCCGGGGCCGGGGCCGACCCGGCCGGGGTCTAGCCCGAGGCGCCCCGACGGCGGCCGCCCCCTGGTGATGGGAGAGCACCAGGGGGCGGGGCGTCGGGGCACGGGGGAGTGCGAGGTCAGGCCGGGACGGTCAGATCGTCGCGGCGTCGATCACGAAGCGGAACCGGACGTCGCCGGCCAGCACCCGCTGGTAGGCCTCGTTGATCTGCTCGGCGCGGATCAGCTCGATCTCCGCGGTGATGCCGTGCTCGCCGCAGAAGTCCAGCATCTCCTGGGTGGCCGGCAGCCCGCCGATCATCGAGCCGGCCAGCGAACGGCGGCCGGAGAGCAGCGCGTGCGCGTTCACCGTGACCGGCTTCTCCGGCGCGCCGACCTGCACCATGGTGCCGTCGGTGCGCAGCAGGCCGAGGTAGGCGCTCAGGTCGAGGTCGGCGGAGACCGTGTTGACGATCAGGTCGAAGGTGCCCGCGAGCTCGGTGAAGGTGGCCGGGTCGGAGGTGGCCCGGTAGTGGTCGGCGCCGAGCTTCAGCCCGTCCTCGCGCTTGCGCAGCGACTGGCTGAGCACGGTGACCTCCGCGCCCATGGCGTGGGCGAGCTTCACGCCCATGTGGCCGAGCCCGCCGAGGCCCACGATCGCGACCTTCTTGCCCGGCCCGGCACCCCAGTGCGCGAGCGGCGAGTACAGCGTGATGCCGGCGCACAGCAGCGGCGCGGCGGCGTCCAGCGGCAGGTTGTCGGGGATGCGCAGCGCGTACGCCTCGTCGACGACCAGCTTCGAGGAGTAGCCGCCGTGGGTCGGCAGGCCGTCGTGGCCGACGCTGTTGTAGGTGAAGACGGTGCCGCCCTGGCCGGTGCAGTACTGCTGGAGGCCGGCCCGGCAGTTGTCGCACTCCCGGCAGGAGTCGACGATGCAGCCGACTCCGACCCGGTCGCCGGCCTGCCAGCGGGTGACACCCGCGCCGACCTCGGTGACCACGCCGGCGATCTCGTGGCCCGGGACCATCGGGAAGATGCCGGTGCCCCAGTCCTCGCCGACCTGGTGGATGTCGGAGTGGCAGATGCCGCAGAACTTGATGTCGATCACGATGTCGTGCTCGCCCACCGCCCGGCGGGTGACGGTGGTCTTCTCCAGGGGGGAGTCGGGCCGCGCCGCGGCGTAGGCGGCGACCGTGCGGGTGGTGCCCTCGGTGGTGCTCGTCGTCGTTGCGTTCGTCGAGTTCGTCATGCTTCCAGCCTGCGCCGGTGCGGCGCGACCAGCCAGACCAGAGCTCTTCGTACGTACGCCACACGTAGGGACCCCGGACGTACGACCGCGGAACGTACGCACGGCAGTATCACCCTTGCCCCCGCCCCCGCCGCCCGGATCCCCCGCATACTGCAGGCATGGACCAGCGCACCGAACTCAGCGAGTTCCTCCGATCCCGCCGCGCCCGGCTGCGGCCCGAGGACGTGGGCCTGCCGGACAGCACCACCCGGCGGCGGGTGCCCGGCCTGCGCCGCGAGGAGCTGGCCCTGCTCGCCGGAGTCAGCACCGCCTACTACACCCGGCTCGAACAGGGCCACGGCGAGAGCGTCTCCGCCGCCGTCCTGGACGCCATCGCCCGCGTGCTGCGGCTCAGCCCCGCCGAGCGCGAGCACCTCGGCCGGCTCACCAGGCCCGCCCGCCGCCGCCCCGGCCGGGCCGCCGCCCGCCCGCAGCGGGTCCGGCCCGCGCTCCAGCAGCTCCTGGACGCGATGGAGTGCGTGCCCGCGTACGTCCTCGGCCGGCGCCTGGACATCATCGGCTGGAACCGGCTCGGCACCGCCCTGCTCGGCGACTTCGCCGCGATGCCGCCCGAGCAGCGCAACATGGCCTGGCAGCTCTTCCTCGACCCGTCGGCCCGCGAGCTCTACGAGGACTGGGACGGCAAGGCCACCGACGTCGTCGGCATGCTGCGGCTGGACGCCGGGCGGGATCCGGACGACCCCAGGCTCGCCTCGCTGATCGGCGAACTCTCCCTCAAGAGCGCCGACTTCCGCCGCCTCTGGGCCGCCCACAGCATCCAGGACAAGGGCCACGGCACCAAGCGGCTGCACCACCCGGTGGTCGGCCGGCTCAACCTCCAGTACGAGACGCTGCGCCCGGCCGGGGACGTCGACCAGGTGCTCGTCACCTACCATGCCGAGCCCGGCTCCAGCTCCGCCGAATCCCTGCGCCTGCTGGCAAGTTGGGCGGCCACCGAGTTCCACCCCGAGCCCGTCGAGGCGACCCAGGCCGATCCTGCCCGGTAGCGCCGCGGGGGCCTTCCTGGCAGGCCCTCCGGCCGGGCCCTCCCGTCAGGCTTTTCCCGTCAAGGGGTCGATGGTCCCGGGTCCGATCGGGGCCATCGGCCCTTCTCGCCGGTAACCGGGCGGCGATTGACTGAGCGGGTCATGGACACCACCACCAGCGGAAACACCACCAGCGGCACCACCGCCGAGTACGACCGGCTGATCGCCCGCCACCACGCGATGCGGCTCCGGCGCCAACTCCTCACCCCCGCCTCGCCCTTCGGGCCCGACCCGGTCGGCTCCGGTGCCGACCAGTACGGCGGCACCGGCGGACCGGACGGCTACGACGGCTACGACGGCGCCGCCGACCAACGGCTGATCCGGCGCGACCTCGGCCTGCTCGACCCGCTCTCCGAACTGATCGACCACCTCTACGCGGTGATGTTCCGCCGCCGCCCCTACCTGCGCCCGCTCTTCCCCGCCTCGATGGAGTTCCAGCAGGCCCACCTGGAACGGATCCTCCGCCACCTGGTGGACCACCTCCACCACCCGGCCGAACTGGCCGCGACCCTGCGCCAACTCGGGCGCGACCACCGCAAACTGGGCGTCCGGCCGGTCCACTACGAGGCCTTCGAGGAGGCCCTGTGCGCGGCGATCCGGCACCGGGCGGGCGACCGGTGGACCGAGGAGATGGAAGCGGCCTGGGTCCGGATGCTGCGCTTCGCCGTCGCGGCGATGACCGCCGGCGCCGACTCCGCGCTCACCGAACCCCCGTACTGGCACGCTGTGGTGACCGGCCACGAGCGCCGCCGCCCCGACCTCGCCGTCCTGCGCGTGCGCACCGGCGAGCCCTACCCGTACCGGGCCGGACAGTACGGCACGGTCGAGCACCCGACGCTCCCGCACACCTGGCGGCAGTACTCGATGGGCTGCGCGCCGCGCACCGACAACGAGTTGGAGTTCCACGTCCGGCGCACCGGGCCGGACGGGGTCAGCGCGGCCCTCGTCGAACGCACCGCCGTCGGCGACCGGCTGCGCCTCGGCCCGCCGCGTGGCGGCCTGCTGCCCGAGGACGACACCCGCGACCTGCTGCTGGTCGCCGGCGGCACCGGCCTGGCCCCGATGAAGGCCATCGTCGAGCAGCAGGCCGCCCAGCGCCCGCGCGGCCGCCGCGTCCACCTGTTCGTCGGCGCCCGGGACCGCGGCGACCTCTACGACTGGTCCGCCCTCGCCGAACTCGGCCTGCACAAACCCTGGTTGGCGCTCACTCCGGTCACCGCCGGCCGGCTCGCCGACGCCGTCGCGGGCGCCGGGGACTGGCGCGAGCACCTCGCCTGCGTCAGCGGCCCGGCCGGCATGGTCGCCTCCGTCCGCTCCGAACTGCTCGCCGCCGGGCTGCCCCTGGCCCAGGTCCGCTACGACCAGGCGCTCGCCCGTTAGCCGTGCGGCCTGCCGGTAGTCGCACGTCCTGCCGGTGGACGTCCTGCCGGTGGACGTCCTACCGGTAGCAGTAGGAGTCCGAGGAGGCGTCGCCGCCCGCGAGGTGGGTCTGGTGCACCCGCAGGCCCCGGAAGTCGGCGCCGTGCGGGAAGAAGCGCTCGTCGACGCTCAGCCCGCCCGCCTCGGTGTCGGCGTCCAGCTTGACGATCCACGGCTCGATGCCGTCCGGGTAGAACTGGTCGTCCCAGGCGCCGTAGAGGGAGTTGGTGAGGTAGAGCCGGCGCCCGTCCCGGCTGATCTCGACCATCTGCGGGGCGCCGCTCAGCGGGCGCCCCGGCGCGGCCGGGTGCGGGGTGCGGGCGACGACCCCGCCCAGCCGCACCGAGTCGGCGAGCCGCGGGTGGAACGGGTCCGACACGTCGTACTGGAACAGCTCGCCGGTGCCCCACGCGGACACGTACAGCCAGCGGTCGTCCACCGACAGGTTGATGTCCGTGATCAGCGGCGGCACCGCGCCGAACGGTTGCAGCGCGGGCGGCAGGTCCTCCGTCTTGGCGGGCTCGGCGGGGATCTCGATCACCTTGCGCGCGGTGAACGCCGGGCCCTCCCGGTACCAGAGCCAGACCGAGGCGGACAGGTCCTCGACGTTGGTCACCACCCCGGCGAAGCCCCACTCGGCCTGCGGATCGTGCGCCGGGCGCAGCTCCAGCACCATCTGGTACTGGTCGCCGAGGTCGATCCGTTGCAGGTGCCGCCCCGAGTCCAGCTCCCAGAAGTGCAGTGCGTGCCCGTACTTGCGGCCCAGCAGCAGCTCCGGGACGACCCCGCCCTCCACCATCCAGGGCGTGCCCCACTCGCTGGTCACCCCCACGTTCGTCCCCAGGTGCCACCAGACGTCGTACGCGAAGTGCTGCGGCCCGCGCTCCGTCTCCCAGGCGCGCAGCACCTCGAAGGTGGTGTGGTCCAGCAGCGCCACCCCGCCGGGCCCGTCGTTCCCGTCCCCGCTGCCCAGGCAGGACAGGAATACCCCGTCCGGCCCGCAGTGCAGGGTGTGCGGGCGCGAGTAGCCGGCCTTGGCGGCGAGTTCCGCCGCCTCGACGGTCTTGACGAGGCGCGGCCGGACGGGGTCGGGCCGGGTGTCCATCACGTGCAGCCGCGAGGAGCGCAGGCCCGGGAGGAGGAGGTAGCGCCGCTCGGGGTTCTCGTGGCAGGCGTGCGCCAGCGCGCTGGAGCAGGCGTTCCACCCGAAGTGGTGCAACTCGTCGCCCAGCGTCGGCAGTTCGGCGAAGTTCAGGACCTTCCCGTAGCTCGCCGACGCCGGATCGGTGTCCACGGTGAGCAGCGCGTCCGGCCGCTCCCCGGCCCGGTCGAACCCGGCGACGTACGCCAGCGTCTCCGGTGGCGCGGCGATCGCCTCGGCGGCCGAACGGTACAGCGACGGATCGGTGTGGCCGGCCTGCGGCATGTGTTCTCCTCAACTCGCCTGCGTGACAACCGGAGTTGGATCTGTCCGGGTAGCGTTCCACATGACCACCGGCGCACAGCAGGCGCACGGGGAGCGATCAGGAGGCGCGGGCGACCGGGGCACACCGATGCCCGGCAGAGCGGCGCCCGGCAGGCAGCCCCGGGCTACCGGCCGGTATTGTCGGGGTCCTGGATCAAGAACACCTGCGACGGACGGCAGGTCGAGCATGAGGACGGGTGCGGCGCAGATGGAGTTTCGGGAAGACATCCTGGGTGCCCCCTACGAGACGGCCGAGCTGACGCTGCGGCCGGACGCCGAGGGGGAGGTCTGCGCGACGCTGGTGCGCCGGCTGGTGCCGGGGGCGGAGCGGGCCGTGCTGTACATCCACGGGTACAACGACTACTTCTTCCAGACCAACCTCGCCGACCACTTCGCCGCGCTCGGGTTCTCCTTCTACGCCCTGGACCTGCGCAAGTACGGCCGCTCCCTGCGCCCGCACCAGTCGCCGAACTTCGTGCGCGACCTCGCCGAGTACGACGAGGAGATCGACGAGGCGGTGCGGATCATCCGCGAGGTGGACGGGCACCGGCGGCTGCTGCTGAACGGGCACTCCACCGGCGGGCTGATCGGCGCACTGTGGGCTGGGCGGCGCTCGGGGCGCGGCCTGGTGGAGGGGCTGTTCCTGAACAGCCCCTTCCTGTCGATGCCGGCCGCGCCCGCCGTGCGGACCGTCGGCGGCCCGGCCGTCACCGCGATCGGACGGCTGGCGCCCACCCGCGTGCTGCCGTCGACGCTCAACCCGCACTACACGCACAGCCTGCACAAGGACCACGAGGGCGAGTGGGACTTCGACCTCACCCTCAAGCGCCCCGAGGGCTTCCCGCTGTACGCGGGTTGGCTGTCCGCCATCCACCAGGGCCACCGGCAGCTGCGGCACGGGCTCGGGATCGACGTGCCGGTGCTGCTGATGGCGTCGACCAGGTCGATCACGACCACCAAGTGGCACAACGCCCTGCACCACGCGGACGCCGTGCTGCGCGCCGACGACATCGCCGGCCAGGGCCCGCGACTGGGCCGGCACGTCACCATCGTCCGGATCGAGGGCGGCATGCACGACCTGGTGCTCTCGGGCGAGGCCGCCCGCACCCGGGCCTTCGCCGAACTGGACCGCTGGCTCGCCGCCTACCTCGACGTCCGGCCGGCGGACGTCCGGTCGGTGGACGCCCAGGCCGTGGACGCTCAGGCCGTGGGGGAGAGCGCGTGACGGACGAGTCGGTGACGCACGAGGCGGCGGCGGACGAGCCGGTGCCGGTCGGGCGCCACACCGACCTCGGCTTCGCCAAGCTCATGCCGGACCTCGACCGGGACGGCGGCTGGCTGCTCACCCTGGACGGCACCCCGCAGTCCTACGTCGACCTCGCCGACCCGACCCACCTGGAGTTCGAGTACACCCGGCGGCTCGGCCACCTCGCCGACGCCCTCGCCCCCGCCGGGCGGCCGCTGGACGTGCTGCACCTGGGCGGCGGCGCGCTCACCCTGCCCCGCTACCTCGCCGCCACCCGCCCCGGCTCGCGCCAGCGGGTGGTCGAGGTGGACGGGCCGCTGCTCGACCTGGTCGCCGAGCACCTGCCCTGGCAGGGGCCCGGCGCGGACATCACCGCGACCGTCGGCGACGCCCGCGCCGCCCTCGCCGAGACCCCGCCCGGCACCCGGGACCTGGTGATCGCGGACGTCTTCCACGGCTCGCGCACCCCCGCCCACCTCACCTCGGTGGAGTTCCTGCGGCTGGCCGCCGCCGCCCTGCGCCCCGGCGGCTGCTACGCCGCCAACCTGGCCGACGGCCCGCCGCTGGCCTTCGCCCGGGCCCAGGCCGCGACGGTCGGGGCGGTGTTCCCGTACACCTGCCTGGTCGCCGAGGCCCCGGTGCTGCGCGGCCGCCGGTACGGCAACATCCTGCTCGCCGGTTCGACGGCCCCGCTCCCGGCCGCCGAGCTCACCCGGCTGCTGGCCGGCGACATCTTCCCGGCCCGCCTCACCGACGGCGCCGACCTGGCCGCCCTGGTCGGCCGCACCGCCCCGGTCACGGACGCCGACGCCACCGACTCCCCGCCCCCGCCGGACGGAGCGTTCAGCATCGGCTGAGCGGCGCGGCGGCCCGAGCGTCCCCGCGTCCGGGGTGTCAGAATCGGCGGGTTCAGGCCGGAGCGTGGAGCACGTCGAGCGTCGAGCACGTCGATCGTGGAGCACGCCGAGCGCGCAACACGTCCGGCGCGGAGCAGGTCCAGCGCGGAGCACGTCCGAAGGAGTGAGCGATGAGCGGCGGGGAGCGGCCGGAGTTGGCGGAGGTGCCGGAGACGGCGTTGTGGACGCTGTGGCACCGCGCGGTGGAGGCGCGTCGGCCGGACACGGTGCTGGAGGACCCGAAGGCGGTCGAGCTGGTCGACCGGATCGACTTCCCGTTCGCGGAGCGCTTCGGGGAGGGCGCGCTGGTCAGCCAGTTGCAGGCGCTGCGGGCGGCCTGCTTCGACCGTGAGGTGGCGGACTTCCTGACCCGATGCCCGCGTGGCACCGTCGTCGGCCTCGGGGACGGCCTGGAGACCCAATCGTGGCGGGTCGACAACGGCCGGGCGGACTGGCTGGCGGTGGACCTGCCGGAGACGGCCGCGCTGCGGGAGCGGCTGCTGCCGCCGGACGACCGGCGCCGGATCCTCGCCTGCCCGGTCACCGACCCGGGTTGGATGGACGAGGTGGATCCGGCACGCGGAGTGATGATCTGCGCCGAGGGCCTGCTGATGTACCTGCGGCCGGAGGAGGTACGGGCACTGATCGCGGCCTGCGCCGAACGGTTCCCCGGTGGGTCGATGGTGCTGGACGCGGTGCCGCGCTGGTTCAGCGCCCGCTCCGTCCAGGGCAAGCTGCGGAACCGGCACTACCAGGCGCCGCCGATGCCGTTCGGCATGGACGCGGACGAGCACGGCAAGCTGGCCGGCGCGCACCCGGCGGTGACCGACGTGCGCGAGGTCTACCCGGAGGGCGGGCGGGGCCTGCTCCGCGCCCTGCTGCCGTTCGTGCGCCGGGTGAACGCGCGGCCGTCCGTGGTCGCACTTCGCTTTGCCGGATCTTGAAGAACGGCTGGTCAAGCGGGAACCATGAGGAACCACCGCACGTCGTAACCACGGGTGATCGGCCGGGGGGACAGGCCGCCCGGCACGTTAGGCTGCCCTTATGGGGAAGCGGCCGCGTTGCCGCCATCGGACAACTGCCGGAATCGGCGTGCGGCACCGCTGAGGGCCGCGCCGGTTCCGACCTGCCACGGAGGTACTGGCCTTGCACATCGACGCCTGGATCGAGAGCGTCCCACCGACCGCGGTGTACGCCCTGGTCGGCCTGATCATCGGCCTGGAGTCGCTGGGCATCCCGCTGCCCGGCGAGATCGCCCTGGTCACGGCCACCCTGATGGCGGTCAAGGGTGTGGTGAGCCCGGAATGGATCGCGGTGGTCGCCATCCTCGGGGCGATCATCGGCGACTCGATCGGCTACTCGATCGGCCGCAAGGGCGGCAAGCCGCTGTTCGAGAAGCTCGGACGGAAGTTCCCCAAGCACTTCGGACCGTCCCACCTGGCCACCGCCGAGCGCTCCTTCCAGAAGTGGGGAATGTGGGCGGTCTTCTTCGGCCGCTTCATCGCCCTGCTGCGCATCTTCGCCGGGCCGCTCGCCGGCGCGCTGAAGATGCCGTACTGGAAGTTCCTGATCGCCAACGTGCTCGGCGGCATCGTCTGGGCCGGCGGCACGACCCTGCTGGTCTACAAGGTCGGCAAGAGCATCGAGCCCTGGCTGTCCCGCTTCTCCTGGGCCGGCCTGGCCGCGGCGGTGCTGGTCGGCGGCGCCTCGGCCTGGTTCATGAAGCGCCGGGCCGCCAAGACCCACGCCAAGATCGAGGCGGAGGAGGCGGCCGCCGCCGCGACCGCCCCCAAGGCGCCCGTAGCGGAATAAGCGCAGTAAGCGCAGTGACGAGGCGTCTGCACTGAGCACGGAGGGGCTGTCGGGCCTTCGGAGTAGCATCGGCGGGTACCTGCCGATCATGCACAACTGGAGGGCCCGATGACCCAGTCGACGTGGGATGCCGTGGACGCGTACTTCTCCGAGCAGTTGGTGGGGCACGACCCGGCGCTGGAGGCCGCGGCCGCCGCCGCCGACGCGGCCGGGCTGCCGGAGATCGCCGTCGCCCCCAACCAGGGCAAGCTGCTGCACCTGCTGGCGCTGACCCAGGGCGCGCGGCGGATCCTGGAGGTCGGCACGCTCGGCGGGTACAGCGCGATCTGGCTGGCCCGGGCGCTGCCCGCGGACGGCACCCTGATCACCCTGGAGATCGACCCGAAGCACGCCGAGGTCGCCCAGGGGAACATCGCGCGCGCAGGGCTGGAGAAGGTCGCCGAGGTACGGCTCGGCCGGGCCGCCGACTCGCTGGCCGCACTGGTGGAGCAGGGCGTTGAGCCCTTCGACCTGGTCTTCATCGACGCGGACAAGCCCAGCAACCCCGAGTACTTCCGGCGGGCGCTCCAGCTGACCAGGCCCGGCTCGCTGATCATCGTCGACAACGTGGTGCGCGGCGGCGCCGTCGCCGACGCGGACAGCACCAACCCGGCGGTGGTCGGCACCCGGGCCCTGCACGACCTGATCGCCGCCGAGCCGAGGGTCACCGCGACCTCGGTGCAGACGGTCGGCAGCAAGGGCTACGACGGCTTCACGCTGGCCCGCGTGCAGAGCTGAACCTTTTTTCACGCACCACTTTTACGCACCACTTTTACGCACCACTTTTACGCACCACGGAGAAACGGAGACATCGTGCGGATCGGACTGCTGGGCGCCGGCCCCTGGGCGGAGCGGGTGCACGCACCCGTCCTCGCCGAGCACCCCGGGCTGGAGTTCACCGGCGTCTGGGCCCGCCGGCCGGAGGCGGCCACGGCCCTCGGCGGGGCGTACGGCGTCCCCGGCTACGCGGACCTCGACCAGCTGCTCGCCGAGGTGGACGCCGTCTCGATCGCGCTGCCGCCGACCGTGCAGGCGGGCCTCGCGGTACGGGCCGCCGAGGCGGGCTGCCACCTGCTGCTGGACAAGCCGGTCGCGCTGACCGTGCCGGACGCGCAGGCCGTGGCCGAGGCCGTCCGGGCCCACGAGGTCGCCTCCGTGGTCTTCTTCACCGTCCGCTTCGGCGGGGAGCAGATCCCGTGGATCGAGCAACAGGCGGGCCTGGGCGGCTGGTTCACCGGCCGCTCGGACTGGCTCGGCTCGGTGTTCGCCCCTGGCAGCACCAGCCCGTACGCGGCCTCGCCGTGGCGCGAGGAGAAGGGCGCGCTGTGGGACGTCGGCCCGCACTCGCTGTCGGTGCTGCTGCCGGTGCTCGGCGACGCGACGCAGGTCACGGCGGTGGCCGGCCCGCTGGACACCGTCCACCTGGTGCTGCGGCACGCCGACGGCGCCTCCAGCACCCTGGCACTGAGCCTGACCGCGCCGGTCGGCGCCGGCGGCGTCGGCCTGGAACTGCGCGGCGAGCACGGCATCGCCCACCTGCCCGAGCGGGGCGAGGGCCCGGCCGCCGCCCTGCACCGCGCCCTGGACGCCCTCCAGGCCTCGGCCGCCACCGGCCAACCGCACCCCTGCGACGCGGAGTTCGGCCTGCGCGTGGTCGAAATCCTGGCCGGCGCCGAACGCTCCCTGGCCACGGGCGCACCGGTCGCGGTGTAGACGTGACACCTGGGCGGGCTCGCTGCGGACCATCGCAGCGAGCCCGCCCGTATCATGACGCGACGCGTCAGGGCCCGCTCACGGCGGAGGCGCCAGCTGAGCGGTGGCGTCCAGGTTGCGGACCGGTTTGCCCTCCTCGTACGAGACCGGGACGGCGCCCGCGAGTTCGGCCACGGCCTTCTTGAGCGCTGACGACGCTGCGCCTTCATGCGACGTGGTGACCGTGATCCCCGACGCGTCCGGCCGCAGGGCCGCCGTATAGACCGGGAACGGCAGCGAATCGGCCTGTGCCGCGTCGCCGATCCTCTTGAGGGCGGGATCGACGGTCGCCCGCGCGTAGGAGGTGTGCCGGATCTCGGCGCGTCCCGTCTCGACGCCGGGATGCGCCTGGGCGGCGGCCGCGACGAGCGCCCGCGCCCGCGGCTCGTCCGTCGCGAACAGCACGACCCGGCCTGCCGCCGGGTCCAGCTTCAGCGCGCCGAAGGTGTCCTTGAACTCGTCGTGCCCCTGCTCTCCGAGCGCCGACGCCAAGTCCTGCAGTGCGGCGAGCGAGAGTGCGTCCACCTGCTGCGACGGCGAGGAGACCACGGCCCCGGGACCGGCGGGGCCGCCACCGGCCGACGTGCTGCTACCGCAGCCACACAGCAACCCGGCCGCCATCAGCACGGCGGCCGACCACGCGGGTAGTCGCGATGGTGTCACTCGGGGAACTCCGTCCTGGTGGCGCTTCTGCCAACGCGGTCGTGGGGTCAGGCTGCGGGGAGGGTGGGGTTGGTCGGGCCCGGGCGGCGGTCGGTGGGGCGGGCCGGGGGGATGACGGGGGCGTGGAAGTCGCGCGGGCCGGTCCACAGGGCGGGGACGGCGTCGCCGCGGCGGGCGAGTTCGTAGGCCAGCGCCTCGTAGTTGACGCGCCAGCCGTGGAAGTGCTGCCAGGCCTCGTCGACCGGGCGCTCGCGGGGGAAACCGGCGGACGTGATCATGGCGACGGCGCCGATGTACTCGGTGTAGGTCAGGCGGATCGGGACGTCCGGGTCCGGGTCCGCGTCGAAGTCGATCCGCACCGACCGGCCGATGTCGCGCAGCGCGGTGAAGCCCGCGCGCAGCACCAGGCGGGCCTCGGGCGGGGCCGAGCGCGGGCAGAGCGCCAGGTGGAGGGCGGCCGCGTCGAGCACCGCGATCAGGCCGACCACCCAGCTGCGGTTCGGCTGCGGGGAGCGGAAGGACAGCAGCACCGGGTAGTTGGAGTGGCTCTCGCCGATGTCGGCGGCGAGCCGCTCCCAGTCCCGGTAGAGCTGGGGGAGGGCGGTCTCGGTGTCGACGAGGGACTGCCGGGCGAGCAGTTCCGGGCCCCAGGCGGGCTCGCCGGCCCGGGACTGGAGCAGGGTCACCTCGGTCTCCCGCCGCTGGTAGGCGGCGTAGAGGGTGGGCAGGTAGGCGATCTGAAGGGCGATCACCAGCGGCCCGCTGGCGGCGGCCATGAAGTCGATCGCCGAGAGTTGCAGGCGCTCGCCGCTGGCGTAGCCGAGGGTGAAGAGGCTGGATCCGGACTCCCGGATGGCCACCGACCAGCTGAGGTCGGACGTGCCGTGCAGCAGCAGGGTGTAGGCGAGCAGCATGCCGCTGAGCCACACCCCGAGCATGCCGAGCAGGATCAGCGGCGCCAGCCAGGTCAGCGCCCGGTCCTGCGCGTAGTAGCTGCGGAACGGCGTCGCGTAGAGCCGGAGCACGGTCCGCAGCACCCGCCAGAGCCGGCTGACCAGCGCCGAGTACAGCCCGCGCGGGACGACCAGCGTGCGCAGGATGCTGCCGACGATGAGCAGGAGCAGCAGGGCGCCGGCCAGGGTGTGGATCATCCTCATGGCGCCATTGTGGCGGTCCGGCGGAGCGGCTGCGGCACGGGGCGGGCGCCCGGTGGTCCGGTGGCCGGGTCCGGTGCCGGCCGGGTCTTTGATCGGGCCATATCCGAGGGGCGCTGTGGCCGGGTCGGCGCAGACGGGCGCGGGACTGTTCTCTGCGCGGTTGTCGAGGCCGGCGCGCGGCTCGCGTTGTTGGAGATGTCCTCGGACTCGGGGGTGAGTGCGGGGGACGTCTTCGGCCATGTCGCGGTCACGTCCGGCGACGAGGCTGCGCCGGTCCGTGATCGTGAAAGTCGTGATCGGACTGCTACGGGCTGTCACTCGGTCGTGTGCTGTCGCTACCGGGCGCCGTACCTGATCAGGCCACCGGCGGGATCCGGCCGGATGGGCTGCGTGGACCGTGCTCCGCTCGCGGCCCTGTGATCCCACACGCTCGTGTTCGATTCCGTTCGCCGGTGCGTCCGCTCGTCCCGACCTCCCGTGTGGTGTCCGGCCGCGGGGCGGCGGTGACGGATGCCCCGTGCGGCGCTTGCCCGGAGCTCTCCGAAACCCCGGTCTGACGGGTTGTCCGGTTCTGGGAGGCGCAGGTGCCGGCTCTTGGCGATTCCCTGCCGGTGCGGGGGAGGGCTGCGTACTTTCTGAACCCTGCCGGGACGCGCTGGGGGAGTCGTCGCGACCCCTGGCCTTCCACCGTCCCGGGATTCCGCAGCCCCCGGCGGGCGATGCGCCGTGCGCGCTCGCCCGCCGGCCGCTGCTCCGCCCCACCACCGAGAGGAAGCGTCCATGCCCGACTCCGCTCTTCCCACCCCGTACGACGAACCGCAGCCGGCGACCCCGCTGACCGCACAGCTGAACGCCGACGTCGCGCTCCCGTCGCCCGGCCAGGATGCCGAGGCGGACTTCGCGAAGCAGGGCCTGCTGGTGGCCCTGGACCCGAACGACCCCGTTCCGGGCCCCGGCCCCGGCGGCCAGCCCTATGCCTGGAACCTGGCCCCCTACGCGGCGTTCCTGTCCGAGCAGACCCCCGCGCCGGACACGGCCAACCCGAGCCTGTGGCGCAATGCCGTGCTGAACATGAACGCCGGCCTGTACGAGGTGGTGAAGGACGCCGTCTACCAGGTCCGCGGCATGGACTTGTCCAACATCACCTTCATGGAGGACCCGACCCAGCAGAGCAGCGACATAGTCGTCCTGGACCCCCTGATCAGCGAGGAGTGTGCGAAGGCCGCCCTCGACCTCTACCTCGGCGAGCGCGGTGCGCGCACCATCAAGGCCGTCATCTTCAGCCACTCCCACACCGACCACTACGGCGGCGTCCGGGGCCTGTTCGCGGGCGGCACCCCCGATGCCGACGTCAAGATCGTCGCGCCGGACGGCTTCCTGGAGCACGCCGTCAGCGAGAACGTGTACGCGGGCAACGCGATGAGCCGCCGCGCCACCTTCATGTACGGATCACTGCTCCACAAGGGCGCGGACCAGCAGATCGACGCGGGACTCGGCAAGACGATGTCGTCGGGGACCACCGGCCTGCTCGCCCCGACCCACATCGTCGTCGCCAGTGTCACCGACGAGGACACCCAGATCCTCGCGGGCGTCCCCTGCACCCTGGCCGGGATCCAGTTCGAGTTCCAGCTCACGCCCGGCACCGAGGCACCGGCGGAGATGAACTTCTACCTCCCCGACGTCAACTCGCTGTGCATGGCGGAGAACGCCACGCCCACCCTGCACAACCTCTACAGCCTGCGCGGCGCCCAGGTCCGCGACGCCAAGGAGTGGTCGAACTACCTCACCGAATCCGCCACTCTCTACGGGGGCGACGCCACCTCCCTGTTCGCCAGCCACTTCTGGCCCCGCTGGAAGAGCGAGGACGGCAACGAGATCGTCGACTTCCTCACCAGCCAGGCCGACCTCTACCGCTTCCTGCACGACCAGACCCTGCGCCTGGCCAACCACGGCCGGACCATGCACGAGATCGCCGAGGACCTCGACCAGCAGCTGCCCCAGAGCCTGGCCGGCCAGTGGTTCAACCGCGGCTACTACGGCACCACCAACCACGACATCAAGGCCGTCTACCAGCGCTACCTCGGCTGGTTCGACGGCAACGCGGCCCACCTGCACGGCCTGCCCCCCGAGGAGGTCGGCAAGCGCTACACGGACACGTTCGGCGCCGACACCATTGTGAAGGCGGCGCAGACCGCCTACGGGAACGCGACGACCGCCGACGACTACCGGTGGGTCGCCGAACTGCTCAGCCACGTGGTCTTCGCGGACCCGGCCAACATCGATGCCCGGAAGCTGGAGGCCGATGCGCTGGAGCAGCTCGGCTACCTCGCCGAAAGCGGCCCCTGGCGCAACTTCTACCTCGCCGGAGCCGCGGAACTGCGCAACCCCGACGCCGGCGCCGGGAACACCGGCGCGCTGCCCGCACCCGAGATCATCACGGACGACGTGATCGCCGCCATGCCCCAGGACATGGTCTTCGACTACCTCGGCATCCGCCTCAACGGCCCCGACGCCGCGAACAACCCGCTCACCATCGCCCTCACCATCGCCGGCGGGAACGCCGGAGACCCCACGCAGTGCACCGTCCGGCTGCGAAACGGCGTCCTCGTCTACACCGCCGACACCAGCACCGGCGCCGATGCCTCGTACACCCTCACCCGTACCGGTCTCAACCAACTCGCCCTCGCCAAGGACGTGCAGAAGGAAGTGGCCGCGCTCGTGGACAGCAAGGACCTGACGGTCGACTCCGGCACCATCGACCCGCTGAACACCCTCGCGGGGCTGCTGGAGAGCTTCGACTTCTGGTTCGCCCTCACCACCCCCTGATCCCCTCACCTCCCATTCACCCCCATTCGGTACCGGCCGGCTGCCAGCAGTCGGCCGGTACCGGACGTTCCGGGGCGTCGGCCTCCCCGCAACGGGGCCTCACCCGCGAGCCCCCGGACCGCTTGGTCCGGGGGCTCGTTGTGTGCGGGGCGGCATTGACAGCGGGCGGCGTCCGGCTGAATGCTAAGCAAGCGCTTAGTCAACGAGGCCACACCCCGAGGACCCCGAGGAGCCGCCCGATGCCCGAGACCCCCGCCGAGCCGCCCGGGCTGGACCTGGCCCGCCTCCGCGCCCACCTGGACCGGGAGCTGCCCGGCCTCGTCCAGGGCCCGCTGCGGGCCGACCTCGTCGAGGGGGGCCGCTCCAACCTCACGTACGTCCTCACCGGCGGCACTGGCGGCACCGGCCGCTGGGTGCTGCGCCGCCCGCCGCTCGGGCACGTCCTGGCCACCGCGCACGACATGGGCCGCGAGTACCGCGTCATGACCGCCCTGCGCGACACCGACGTGCCCGTCCCGCGCACCCTGCTGCTCGATCCCGGCACGGACGTGCTCGGCGCCCCCTGGTACCTGATGGAGTTCGTCCCCGGCGTCGCGCACCGGGCCCTCGCCCCGATCGCCGCCCTCGGCGAGCAGCGCGTCCACGCGCTCGGGCGGCGGCTGGTCGACACCCTCGCCGCCCTGCACCGGATCGACCCGGCCGACGTCGGTCTCGCGGACTTCGGCCGCCCCGACGGCTACCTGGAGCGCCAACTGCGCCGCTGGTCCACCCAGTTGGCGAACTCCCGCAGCCGCGAACTGCCCGAGGTGGAGCGGCTGCACGCCCTGCTCGCCGAGCGGCGGCCGATCTCCCCGGCGCCCGCCCTGGTGCACGGCGACTACCGGCTGGACAATGTCCTGGTCGGCGACGGCGACGCGATCACCGCCGTGCTGGACTGGGAGATGTCCACCCTCGGCGACCCGCTCACCGATGTCGGCCTGCTGGTGATGTACACCGAGGTCGCCGGCGTCGGCGGCGGCATCATCCCCTCCGCCGCGACCGCCCCCGGCTTCCCGAAGCCGGACGAACTCGTCGCGTACTACGCCGAGTTGACCGGCCGGCAGGCCGCCGACCTGGACTGGTACGTCGCCTTCGCCTCCTTCAAACTCGCCGTCGTCGCCGAGGGCATCCACTACCGCTACCAGCAGGGCGGCACGCTCGGCGCGGGCTTCGAGCGGGCCGGCGAGATGGCCCCGATCCTCGCCCGGTACGGCCTGAGCACCCTCAAGGAGCACTGACCGATGGACTTCGCCTACGACGCCCGCACCAACGAACTCCGCGAGCAGCTGCTGGCCTTCATGGACCAGCACGTGCACCCGGCGGAGGCGGCCCTCGCGCAGCAGCTGGCCGACCCGGCCCGCGAGGCCTGGAGCATCCCGCCCGTGGTCGCCGAACTCCAGGCCGAGGCGCGCAAACAGGGCCTGTGGAATCTCTTCCTCCCCGGGGAGCGCGGCGCCGGCCTGACCAACCTCCAGTACGCCCCGCTCGCCGAAATCACCGGCCGCAGCCCGCACTTGGCCCCGCCCGCGTTCAACTGCGCAGCCCCCGACACCGGCAATATGGAACTGCTCGCCCAGTTCGGTACCGCCGAGCAGCGCGAGCGCTGGCTGCGCCCGCTGCTGGACGCCGAGATCCGCTCCGCCTTCGCGATGACCGAGCCCGAGGTCGCCTCCTCGGACGCCACCAACATCGCCACCCGGATCGAGCGCGACGGCGACGAGTACGTCGTCAACGGCCGCAAGTGGTACATCACCGGGGCGATGAACCCGCAGTGCCGGATCCTCATCGTGATGGGCAAGACCGACCCGGCCGCCGAACCGCACCGCCAGCAGAGCATGGTGCTCGTCCCGCGCGACACCCCCGGCGTCACCGTCAGGCGCGGCATGACGGTCTTCGGCTACGACGACGCGGACCACGGCGGCCACGCCGAGGTGCTGTTCGAGGACGTCCGCGTCCCGGTCGGGAACCTGATCGGGGAGGAGGGCGCGGGCTTCGCCATCGCGCAGGCCCGGCTCGGCCCCGGCCGGATCCACCACTGCATGCGCGCGATCGGCATCGCCGAGCGCGCCCTGGAGCTGATGTGCCGCCGGGTGAACGGGCGGGTCGCCTTCGGCCGGCCGCTCGCCGAGCAGGGCGTGGTGCAGGACTGGATCGCCGAATCCCGGGTCAGGATCGAGCAGTTGCGGCTGCTGGTGCTCAAGACCGCCTGGCTGATGGACACCGTCGGCAACCGGGGCGCGCACACCGAGATCCAGGCGATCAAGATCGCCACCCCGCGCACCGTCGAATGGATCCTCGACAAGGCCGTCCAGGCGCACGGCGCCGCGGGTGTCAGCCAGGACACCCCGCTCGCGCAGCTCTGGGCCGGCAACCGCACCCTGCGGCTGGCCGACGGACCGGACGAGGTGCACAAGCGCTCGCTGGCCCGGCGCGAGCTGCGGCGGCACCCGTAGGGGTGTCATACCGGAGTACTCAGGGGCAGGTTGGCTCCTGGGTATGACGGCCGTGGTCCGCCCCCGCCCGTACTGTCCTGATCAGCAGGCCAGCAGGCCAGCAGGCCAGCAGGTCAGCAGCCTTGTGGGCTGGCAGATCAACGGGGACGAGGAGAGACATCATGGGCGGGCGGGGACGGGCCGTGGCGGCGGTACTTCTGGCGGCGACGGCGGTGCTCGGAGTGGCCGGCGCCCCCGGGGCGGTGGCGGCAGCACCGGCGCCGGGGGCGGACGGCGGTGGCGAGCGCCAGGCCCGGGCCTGGCTGCCGGAGCCCACCGGGCCGTACCCGATCGGCACCACCACGCTGCACCTGACCGACACCGGGCGGGAGGACCCCTGGAAGCCCGGGCAGCGCCGCGAGCTGATGATCAGCCTCTGGTACCCGACCGCCCGCCCGGCCACCGGCGCCGACCGCGCCCGCTACATGGACCCCGCGGCCGGCGAACACTTCGGCACCGAGGGCAGCATCGGCCAGGCGAACCACGGCGCCACGCCCGGCCGCACCGACTGGGCGGGCATCCGCACCCACGCCCGATCGGACGCCCCCGCCCTGCCCGGCGGCCCGCGACCGGTGGTGCTGTACTCGGCCGGCCTCGGTGACCCGCGCACCTGGGGCACCGGCCTGGTCGAGGACCTGGCCTCGCGCGGCTACGTCGTGGTGACGCTGGACCACACCTACGAGGCCTCCGAAGTCGCCTTCCCCGACGGGAACCTGGCCACCTCCGTGTTCCCCGCGCTGGTCGGACAGCCCGGCCTGGACATCGGCGCGGTGCTGCGCAAGTCGATGCAGACCAGGGTGGACGACACCCGCTTCGTACTGGACGAACTCGGCGGCCTGCGTCTGGACCCACGGCTGCCGGTCGGCCTCGCCGCCTCGCTGGACCTCGACCGGATCGGCATGGTCGGCCACTCGGCGGGCGGCTTCACCGCCCTCCAGACCATGCACGACGACCCGCGCATCGCGGCCGGAGTCAACCTGGACGGCCAACTGCACTTCCCCGGGCCGGACGGCCACACCGGGGTGGACCTGCCCAGCGTCGCCCAGGGCGGCCTGGACCGCCCGTTCCTGCTGATGGGCACCCGCAACGAGGACTCCGGGGACTACCACCGGCAGCCCGGCTGGGACGCCCTCTGGCAGCACAGCACCGGCTGGCACGCCGACGTCACGCTGAACGGCTCCCGGCACGGCTCCTACACCGACGCGCAGTCCCTGCTGCCCCAGCTCGCCCGGCAGGGCGCGATCACCCCGGAGCGGCTCAGCGCCGACGTCGGCGACATCCGCCCCGACCGGGCGGTGCTCGCCACCCGCTCCTACGTCGCGTCCTTCCTCGACCGCTGGCTGCGCGGACACGACGACCACCTGCTGGACGGGCCCTCGGCGCGCTTCCCGGAGATGGTGTACGAGCGTTAGGCGTACTGACCGCCGGGGAGCGAAGACGAACAGTCGGGAAACTTGCACCCTCCCTCAAGCTCCCGCAATAACCTGTCCGGCATCAGTCCGAGTTGGAGAGGAACGCCATGAACTCACTTGCTGTATACGGACGTTGTGGAGCATCGCTGGCCGCCTGCGTGCTGCTCCTGGCCTCTGGCGGCGGGACCGCCGTCGCCGCCGACAGGGCGCCGGCAGTGGCGGGGGCAGTGGCAGTGGCGGGGGTGGTCACCGTCCCGGTCGGGACCCTGGTCTCCGGGATGGCGGTCAGCCCGGCCGGGGACAAGGTCTACGTCACGGCCGACGGCGCGCTCAAGACCGTCGACACCGGGACGGACACCGTCACCGCGCAGATCCCGCTGGCCAACGCCGAGAGCGACTACCACCAGACCGTGATCAGCCCTGACGGCAGGCGCGTGTACGTCGTGAGCGGTCTCGTCATGAACGTGGTCGACACCACGACCGGCACCCTCCTCGCCGCCGCACCGCTGCCGCCGCAGAACAAGCCCGCCGCCTGGCTCACCGGCCGTACGCACGACATCGCGCTCAGCGCCGACGGCGCGACGGTCTACGTCACCCAGGCCGGCGCGACGGGCTACAACGTGCCGCCGATCCCCCCGCCCGGGGTGCCCGCCGAGACTCCCGGACGGGTGCTGACCTTCTCGACCGCGCAGAACGCGTTCACCGGCGAGGTCGCGCTGCCCGGCAGTTACGCGCAGTCGATCGCCCTGCGGCCCGGCGGTCGCGACGCCTACGTCGCCGCCGGGTCCGGGCTGGTGCACCTCGACATCTCGGGCGCCCCCGGGGCCGCGCCGACCGTGGTCGGCTCGGTGTCGAACCTCCGTCAGGCGATCCGTCAGGCGGCGTTCACCCCCGACGGCACCCACCTGTTCGCCGTCGCCGACAGCGCCGCCAACCAGGTCTTCCCCGTCGACCCCGCCACCGACGCCGCGCAGGCACCCGTCACGCTCGCGCCGGTCGCCTCCGCCGGACTCACCGGTGTCTCCGTCAGCCCGAACGGGACCCGTCTGCGCACCGTTCGGTATGACCGCGATCCGCGGGCGGTCGCGCTGGTGGCCTTCGACACCGCCACCTACGCTCCGGTGCCGACCGAGACGGTCCCCTTCACCCTGGACAGCGTCAGCGACACGGCGGTGAGCGCCGACAGCAGCACCGTCTACGCGTTCGGCTGGCGCAACGCCACCCGCGACACCGCCCTCCAGATCGTCACCCGCTGACCGGAGTCCCCCGCTGACCGGCGGGGGAGCGCCGCCCTCCTGACGAGTACGGACGGAGGGCGGCACGGCGAGGGACCTACGGCGCCTTGCGCGTTCTGCGCGCCCTGCGCGTTCCGCGCAGTGCCGGGGGCCCTGCCGGCCTCGGCTCCGCCCGGCCCAGGAACACGAGTCCGCCCGCCGCAGCACCTGAACCGCCGCCGGTCGTCAGTCCCCCAGGACGGCGATCCGGCCGGTGCTGCGCCCGGCGGCGACGAGCTCGACGGCGTCGGCGGCCCCGGCGAGCGGCACCCGGGCGCTCACCAGCGGGCAGACCGCGCCCCGGTCGGCGAGCCGGGTCAGCTCGTCATGGGCGGCGCGGACGGCCTGCGGATCGTGGGTATTGTAGAGGCCCCAGTGCAGGCCGAGGATGGCGTAGTTCTTCACCAGCGCGTGGTTGAGCGCCGGCGCAGGGATCCGGCCGGCGGCGAAGCCGACCACCACGATCCGGCCCTCGAAGGCGACGCACTTGGTGGAGCCGGTGTAGGCGTCCCCGCCGACCGGGTCGAAGACCACGTCCGCGCCGCGCCCGCCGGTGAACTCCTTGACGGCGGCGACGAAGTCCCCGGCCGTCCGGTCCACCACCAGGTCGGCGCCGAGCGCCCGGGCCGCCTGCGCCTTGGCGGGGCCGCCGACCACGGCGACCACCCGGGCCCCGGCGGCCCGGCCCAGCTGGACCGCCGCGCTGCCCACGCCGCCCGCCGCCGCGTGCACCAGCAGCGTCTCGCCGGCCGCCAGCCGGGCCCGGCGGTGCAGGGCGAACCACGCGGTCTGGTAGCCGATGTGCAGCGCGGCCGCCTCGGCGTCGTCCAGCGCCCCGGGCGCGGGGAAGGCAGCCGCCGCGTCCAGCAGGGCGTACTCGGCGAAGGCGCCGTGCGGCAGCACCGGGTTGCCGATCAGCCGCTCGCCCCGCCGCGCGCCGTCCGCCACCTCGCCGCACAGCTCCACGCCGGGCGTGAACGGCAGCGGCGGGCGGACCTGGTACTGGCCGCGCACCATCAGCGCGTCCGGGAAGTTGACCGCCGCGGCCCGCACCCGGACGAGCAGCTGCCCCGGCCCGGCCACCGGCCGCGCCACGTCGTCGGCCAGCCGCATCACCTCGCCCGGCTCGCCGAGCTGTTCCACCTGCCAGGCCCTCACAGCGCCTCGCTCCTCTCCAGCCCCTGCTGGAGCCGGTTCATCCCGTTGATCCAGCGGTCCGGTTCGGTGGCCCGGACCCGGTAGTACTCGGCGGTCTCGGGGTGCGGCAGGATCAGGAAGCGGCCCTCGCGCAGCCCGGCCAGCGCCGCCTCGGCGACGTCCTCCGGGTCCAGCGCGGTGGGTGCGAGCAGTGCCTCGCCGACCGCGCCGGTTGAGGCGAGCATGTCGGTGCGCACGCCCTGCGGGCAGAGCGCGTGCACCCGGACGCCGCGGTGGCGGTACGTCGCGGAGAGCCACTCGGCGAAGGCGAGCGCGCCGTGCTTGGTGACCGCGTACGGGGCCGATCCCAACATGGTGAGCAGCCCGGCGGCGGAGACCGTGGCGAGGAAGCGGCCCCCGCCGCGCTCCAGCCAGCGGGGGAGCAGCAGTTCGGCGGCCCGGACGTGGGCGAGGACGTTGACCTCCCAGGCGCTCGCCCAGGCCGCGGCGGGCGCGTCGGCCCCGCCGACCGGGGCGACGCCCGCGTTGGCGCACCACACGTCGATCTCGCCGAGCGCGGCCCGGGCCTGCCCGACCAGGGCGGCCAGCCCCTCGGGGGAGGCGGCGTCCCCGGGGGCGGCGGTGCCGCCGCAGTCCCCGGCGACGGCGTGGGCGGCCTCGGCGTCCAGGTCGTTGACCACCACCCGGGCGCCGGCCGCGGCGAAGGCCCGGGCCAGGGCGGCGCCGATACCGCGCCCGCCGCCGGTCACCACCACGCCCTGGCCGGCGAAGTCCGTCGCCGGCGCGTCCGGGTCCGCTGCGTCCGTCGCAGGGGCTTCCTGGTCCGCCGAGTCCGTCGTCCGTGCGTCCGTCGTCGGTGCGTCCGTCGCCCGTGCGTCCGCGTCCGCTGCGTCCGCCGTGCCGCTCACAGGCCGCCGCCGAGGGTGACGCCGCCGTCCACGACCAGGGTCTGGCCGGTGATCCAGGCGGCGTCCGCGGAGAGCAGGAAGGCGACCGCGCCCGCGACGTCCTCGGGCACGCCGAGCCGGCCGAGCGGGTAGGCGGCGGCGACCTGCTCCTCCCGGCCCTCGTACAGGGCCTCGGCGAACCTGGTCTTGACCACGGCGGGGGCGACGGCGTTGACCCGGATGCCCTGGCCGCCCAGTTCGGCGGCGAGTTCGGTGGTGAGCCGGATCAGCGCGGCCTTGCTGACCCCGTACATGCCGATCCCGAGCGAGGAGCGGATGCCCGCGACGGAGGCGACGTTGACCACCGAGCCGCCGTGCTCGCCCATCCAGGCGGCGTGCGCGCGGCGGGTCCAGGCCAGCGGGGCCAGCACGTTGACGGCGAGGATCTTGGCGGCGGCGGCCTCGTCGGCGTCGAGGACCGGGCCGTAGAGGGGGTTGATGCCGGTGTTGTTGACCAGGTGGTCGAGCCGGCCGAAGGCCTCCAGGGTGCGGGCGACGGCCTCCTCCTGGTGGACCGGGTCGTCGGTCCTGCCGGCGACGGCGATGGCGTTCTCCGGCCCGCCCAGGTCGTGGACGGCCTCGGCGAGCGGCTCGGGGTTGCGGGCGGTCAGGCAGACCTTGGCGCCGCGGGCGACCAGCTCGCGTGCGATGCCGAGGCCGATGCCCCGGCTCGATCCGGTGACGACGGCCACCCGGCCCTTGAAGGAGTACGCCACGGAGGGTCCTGCCTTTCGCGCGGAACGTTCGACGAGGGGTGCCGGGTGGACGGAGGCGCCGGTTCGGCGGGGGTGCCCGGTCGGCGGGTGTGCCGGTCCACCGGCTGACTAAGCGCTTGCTCAGCATGGTGTCGGTGCGGGAGCCTGTCAACAGCCCGTCGACCGGGCGGCGGGAATGTGTGTACGAGTTCTCTGGGAGGATGGCGCCATGACCAGCACGCCCATCGCCGACCTCTGGCGCACCCTGCCCGGCGGCGCCGACTCCCGCCCCGAGGCGGCGTACCGGCTGCTCCAGGCGGCCGTCGAATCCTTCGCGGAGCGCGGTTTCCACGCCACCACCACCCGGGACATCGCCACCGCCGCCGGGATGAGCCCGGCGGCGCTGTACATCCACTACCAGTCCAAGGCCGCGCTGCTGGCCGAGATCAGCCAGGCCGGGCACGCGGCCACGCTGGAACTGGTCCGGGCGGCGGCGGCCGGTGAGGGCGGCCCGGTGGATCGGATGCGCCGGCTGGTCGAGGAGTTCACCACCTGGCACGCCCGGGCCCGCACGGTCGGCCGGGTGGTCAACTACGAGCTGCACGCGCTGCCCGAGGACGCCTACGCGGTGGTCGCGGCGCTGCGGCTGGACATCGAGCGCGAGGTCAGCGCGCTGATCGAGGCGGGCGTGACGGCCGGCGCCTTCCAGGTGTCCGAAGTCCGGACGGCGGCCCGTGCGGTCACCTCGCTGGGCATCGACGTCTCCCGCTGGTTCACCGACCGCTCCACCGAGACGCCGGATGAACTCGGCCGCCGCTACGGCGAGTTGGTGCTGCGGATGCTCGGCGCCCGGGTCTGATCCGCCGTCCGCCCGGCGACCGGTAAGGTGACAACTCAGTTGCCATGTGCTCCGAGGAGGACCGATGACACGTCAGATCGGTGAGGTGCCCGCCCTGTTGGCCGAAGCCTGGGTCTCCTGGGCGGAACGCGGCGCGGCCCTGGACGACGCGTCGTGGGGGCTCGCCACCCGGCTGCCCGGCTGGACCGTCCGGGATCTGTACGCCCACGTGGCGCCGGTGCCGGAGATGTTCGCCGGGCTGCGCGGGGCCCTGGTGGACGGCCCGGCCGAGGTGACCAGCGGGGTCGGCATCCTGCGGGCCTACAACCGGCCGGGCGGAATCGCGCACACCGCCGCCGAGCAGGTCGCCGAGGCGGCGAAGCAGACCGCCGCGGCAGCCGAACCGGCCGAGCTGGTCGCCCGCTTCGGGGCCGAGGGCCCGGCGGCCCTGGCCGGCATCGCCGACCTGCCGCCCACCGCCGCGGTGGCCCACCCGCTGCTCGGCTCGGTGACGGTCGGCGCGCTCGGCGAGGTGGCGCTGATGGAGGCGACCGTCCACCTGCTCGACCTGATCGCGGCGATCGGCGGCCCGCCGCCGTCCGACGGCGCCCTGCACTTCACCCGCACCCTGCTCGCCGAGGTCGCCGACCCGGTGGCCTTCATCGAGGCGGCAGCCGGTCGCGACACCACGCCGGTCCTGCCCGTCATCCGCTGACACCGGGGCGCGGCGCGTAGGCCGCGACGGCGGAGCCGGGCTCGGGGTGGACGGCGGCCGGGCCCGCGCTCCCGCCGGGCGGGCCCGCGGGGGCCGTCGCCGCAGGTCCTGCGGCTCGGGGCCGGTTCGCGGGCTGTGGCACGATGCCCGCAGGCCGGTCACCAGGGACGGCCCGCGCCACGCCGCAGGCACGAGCGGCGGGCGGTTCCACCGCACGCAGAATGAGGACCCGCCATGTCCGAGACCATCCCCAGCCACGCCCGGCCCACCGGGCAGCCCGCCTTCCGCCCCGCCACGCTCGCCGACGTACCGGCGCTGGTCGAGCTGGTCGAGTCCGCATACCGCGGCGACGCCAGCCGGGCCGGCTGGACCACCGAGGCGGACCTGCTGGAGGGCCAGCGCACCGACGCCGAGGGCGTCGCCGCGGTCATCGGCCGCTCCGACGGGGTGCTGCTGGTCGCCGAGCGGGACGGCCAACTGGTCGCCTGCTGCCAGCTGGAGCACCGCGGGGACCGTGCGTACTTCGGCATGTTCTCGGTGCGCCCCGGGCTCCAGGGCGGCGGCCTCGGCCGGGCCGTGCTCGCCGAGGCCGAGCGGCTGGCCGGCGAGGAGTGGGGCGTGGGCGAGCTGGAGATGACCGTGATCGAGCAGCGCGCCGACCTGATCGCGTGGTACGAGCGGCGCGGCTTCCGCCGGACCGGGGTCTTCACCCCGTTCCCGTACGGCGACGAGCGTTTCGGCGTCCCGCTGCGCCCCGATCTGCGGTTCGAGAAGCTGACGAAGGCGCTGAAGGAGGCCTGACGAAGGTGTCGAAGGAGGCCTGACCGCAGGGGCGCGGGCCGACGGTGCTCGGGGTCGAATCCATGATCGCTTGACGGTTCGTCGGCACGTGATGACATGTCAAGTCACTGACCAGGGGCGATGCGGAGATGTCATACCTCGTTCATGATTGGTCTAGGCCAATGTGAGAGGCTGAGGGCGAACGGCCACGTTCCGTCCCATGCCCAGGGGGGCCACTTCCGCATGCCCGTACTCCATGGCACCGCCATGCCCGCGCCCGTCCCCGGCCCGCGCCGGATCCCCGCGGACCCCGACCTCCGCCTGCCCAGCCCGCCCGACGACGAGGAGCTCTACTGGTACTTCGGCCCGCAGCGCCGCTGGGTGCTGCTCTGCGCCACCCTCTCCTACGCGGGAGCCACCGCCACCCTCGGCCTGTTCGCCCTCAGTCGGCCGTTGCTCTGGCCCTTCCTGGTGCTCACCGTGCTCAACGCGGCCACCTGGCTGCTCTCGCTCACCGACGGCCAGCGCGCCCGCCGCTACACCCGCGACTCGCACGACCTGCTGATGCGCGCGTGGCAGCCCGCCCGCCACCCGAGCGTCGACCTGCTGCTGCCGACCGCCGGCGAGCCGTTGGCCGTCCTGGAGAACGCCTACCGCCACACCGTCGCCGTCCAGTGGGCCGGCGCGCTGACCGTCATCGTCCTCGACGACGCCGCCCGCCCCGAGGTGCGCGAACTCGCCGAGTCCTACGGCTTCCAGTACCGGGCCCGCCCCGACCGCGGCCGGTTCAAGAAGGCCGGCAACCTCAACCACGGCCTGGCCGAGGGCAACGGCGAGATCGTCGCCGTCCTGGACGCCGACTTCTGCCCCCGCCCCGACTTCCTGCACCACCTGGTGCCCTACCTCGACAACCCCGAGGTCGGCATCGTGCAGAGCCCGCAGTGCTTCGACACGGACGCCGACATGTCCTGGCTCGAACGCGCCGCGGGAGCCACCCAGGAGATCTTCTACCGCTGGATCCAGCCCTCCCGGGACGCGCAGGACGGCACCGTCTGCTGCGGCACCAACGCCCTCTACCGCCGCGCCGCACTCATGCGTGTCGGAGGCTTCGCCGAGATCGACCACAGCGAGGACCTCTACACCGGCCTCTCGCTCGCCCGCGCCGGGTGGACCACCCGGTACGTGCCCGCCCTGGTCGCCAAGGGCATGTCGCCCACCGGCCTGCCCGCCTTCATCAGCCAGCAGTACCGCTGGTGCCTCGGCTCCCTGGCGCTCGTCCGCGACCCGGACTTCCGCCGCGGACCGCTCCCTCGCTCCGCCCGGCTCTGCTTCTGGAACGGCATCCTCGGCTACGTCACCAGCGCGGTGAACGTCTTCGCCGTCCCGCTGCCCGCCCTGATCATGCTGTTCTTCGCCCCCGGTGAGATTCAGCCGTGGCAGGTGCTGCCGTTCCTGCCGCCGATCTGGGTCTCGCTCGTCCTGCTGCCCGCGATGTCCCGCACCCGCTGGCGCTTCGAGGTCACCCGGGTCCAACTCCTCGGCGGGCTCTGCCACGTGGTCGCCATCGCGCACGCGCTGCGCCGCCGCAGTGCCGACTGGGTGCCCACCGGCGCCGTGTCGGGCGGCAGTTCACTGGCCAAGGCGGTCGCCCGGATCGGCGTCGGCTGGCTGGGGTTCGTCGTCCTCGCGGGCATCGCCGGACTCGTGCGCGCGGCCATGCTGTACGGCTGGCAGCCCTTCTGGGCGCTCACCGCGCTGCTCGCGCTCACCGCGTACACCATGATCCCGCTGATCCGGTCCCTGTGGCCGCTCCTGCGCGGTGGCAACGGGGCCGCCGTCGGAGAGGTCGCCCCGCCCGTGCGGCGCCGGTCCGACCTGGGCTTCGGCCACGCGGAGGCCGTCGCCGTCACCGCCGTGCTGCTGCTCTGCGGACTGCTGGCCTCCGGCTGGGCCGATCCGCTGATCTTCTGACGCTCCGTCAATTTCACGAACTCCACCAACTCCTGACGTCAAAGTCGATGTCTGACGACCCATCAACTTCGTTCGGATCCACCGCGTTTCCCAGCGCGTCGCCCCACCGGCGCGGATGCGCCGCCCGGCCGCCCCATCGGCCCGGCGGTCCCGACCACCCGCTGCCTGCCCCTGCGAGGAGCACCGCCGTGTCAACGGCCGTACCACCACCGTCGTCGTCCCCGTCCTCCCCTGCCGCCACCGCCTCGGCCGAACTGCTGCCCGGCGTCGTCCGAATGGACCGGCAGGCCGCGCCCGAGCGGCGCCCCTCCGCAGAAGCCGTCGCACCGCCGCAGGCCCAGCGGCGCACCGGCTTCCGCCCCGACATCGAGGGCCTGCGCGGCGTCGCCGTCCTCTCCGTCCTCGCCTACCACGCCGCCGTTCCCGGCTTCGCCGGCGGCTACGTCGGCGTCGACGTCTTCTTCGTCATCTCCGGCTTCCTCATCACCGGACTGCTGCTCGGCCGCCCGATCGGCCTGTGGGACTTCGCCGCCCGCCGCGCCCGCCGCATCCTGCCCGCCGCCGCCACCGTCCTGGTCGCCACCGCCGTCGCCGGCGGCGCGCTGCTCGACCCGCTGCGCGGCACCGACCTCGCCCGCGACCTGATCGCTTCCGCCGGACAGGTCGTCAACTGGCGCTTCGTCGGCCAGCAGACCGACTACCTGGCCGCCGAACACGCCCCGAGCCCGCTCCAGCACTTCTGGTCGCTCGGCGTGGAGAACCAGTTCTACCTGCTGTGGGGCGTTCTGCTGCTCGGCCTCGCCCGCTTCCTGCACGGCCGCCGCCGCACCGTCGCGATCACCCTGGCCACCACGGCCATCGGCGCGGTCTCGCTGCTGCTGTGCGTCCGGTGGACGGCGACCTCGGCGCCGCTCGCCTACTTCTCCACCGGCAGCCGGCTCTGGGAGTTCGCGGCCGGCGCGTGCGCTGCGCTGCTCGGCGGCGCCCTGGCCGGCCGTGTGCAGCGGCGCGGGACGGCCTGGTCGCTGCGACTGCTCGGCTGGGCCGGCGCCGCCGCCGTCCTCGCATCGATCCTGCTCTACGACCGGAACACCCCCTTCCCCGGCACCGCCGCGCTGGTGCCCGTCCTCGGCGCCGCCGCCGTCCTGCTCGCCGGCCCCGCCCACCGCGCGCTCGGCGCCACCGACGCCGGACGCCTCCTCGACAACCGGCCGCTGCGCGCCGCCGGTCGCCTGTCGTACGCCTGGTACCTCTGGCACTGGCCGGTGCTGACCATCGCCCAGGCCCGCTACGGCGCCCTGCCCTGGACCACCCTGGCCGCCCTCGCCGCAGCCAGCGCGCTGCCCGCCTGGCTCACCATGCGGCTCGTCGAGCAGCCGCTGCGGTACGGCAGCAGCCCGGCGCCGCGCCGGGGCCTCGCGGTCGGCGCCAGCGCGCTCGTCATCCCGCTGATCGCCGCACTCACCCTCGGCGGCGGCACGGTCCGCGCCCTCGGCGGCACCGCCGACACCCCCGCCGCCGCCCCGGCCGGGGCCCCGACCGGCCCCACCCTGCTCGCCCCCGGTGCGCGGGTGCTCGGCCTGACCCCCTCGCTGGCCCGCGCCCGGGAGGACTTCCCGCCCGGCAAGGGCTGCGAGATCCCGCTGAACGCCGACAGCAGCCCGCGCTGCCTGTTCGGCGCCGAGGACAGCCCCGACCGGATCGTGCTGCTCGGCGACTCGCACGCCGGCCAGTGGATATCGTCCGCACTCGCGATGGCCGAGCAGCGGCACTGGGCCCTGGAGGTCCTGGTCAAGCCCGGCTGCCCGCTCGCCACCCTCACCGTGCGCAACAACGTCCTCGGCCGCACCTTCGAGGAGTGCGACCGCTGGCGCGAGAACACCCTCACCCGGCTCACCTCCGGGCCCAGGCCGCGCCTCGTCCTGATGGCCGGCCTCAACAGGTACGGCAGCCAGGAGGAACGCACCCAGGGCTGGACCCGCACCCTGGACCGCCTCGCCGCCGTCGGCGCCCCGCTCGCCTACCTCGGCGACACCCCGATGCCCGGCAAGGACATCCCGACCTGCCTCGCCGCCTCCGACGGCCGCTCGGACGCCTGCTTCTTCCCGCGCGACACCGCCTTCGAACCGGATCCGATGCTCGACGGCGGGCTCGCCGCCCGCTACGGCGTCCGCACCCTCGACCTGGGCCCGCTGCTGTGCCCCGGCAGCGGACCGGACTGCCCGGCGGTGCTGGAGGGCGTGGTGCTGTACCGCGACACCGGCCACATCACCGACACCCTGGCCCGCGTCCTGGCGCCGCGCCTGGACAAGGGAATCCTGGAGGCGGCCGGGTAGCGCGGCTCCGCCACCTGGGGCGCCCCGCCGGATCGATCCGGCGGGGCGCCCTCGTCGTGCGGGTGCGGGTGTGGCCGCGCAGGCGTTTTCTCAGCCGTAGATGCTGTGGCAGAGGCGGGCCTGCTCCGAGCCCGCGGGCCAGCGGCCGACGCGTTCGGCCTGGTCGCAGATGCCGCCCGGGCCGAGGGTGGGCAGCGCCGCGCCGGTAGCCGGAGCCGCCGGGGTGGCGCCGGCCGGGGCGGGGGCGCCGTGGGGCGACGGCGAGGGGCGCGCGGTGCGGCCGGGCTTCGGGTGCGCGGTCGCCGCGTGCTGGGCGTCGGCCGGCTCGTCCTCGTTCGGCGCGGCCGCCGCCGTGGCCGTGGCCAGGGCCGGTCGGGCGCGCTCCGGCGTGGGCGGCGGGAGCGGGGACGGCGCGGGTGTGGTGGGGAGCGGCGAGAACGCGGGCGGGTCCGGCGCCGTCGGGTCGGACGCGGAGGGGGAGGTGTGTGGCAGGGCCACCACGTCCAGTTCGTCTCCCGTCCCCGGCCCGCACATCGCCAGGACGGCGGCGAGGACGGCGACCGTCCCGACGGTCGCGGCGGCCCACACCTTCCGCGACCGCCGCGACGCCGGTGCGGGCGGCCGAACGGGGGCCGGCGCGAACGCGGTGGGTACCGGGGGTGGCTGCCAAGCGTCCTGCGGCCACTGCCACTGTCCTCCGGTGGACTGCCCAGTCATGTTGTCGTCCTTCCAGCGCCGAACCCCCCGTCGAATCCCCCGCCATGCCTTCCCCGTGCTCAACGAGCGCGCCGACGCCGGGACATGACCCGGAAGAGGGGTCTGGAGGGGCGCCGATTGCCGCCGCGCCACATGCTGGGGGGCATGGAGACCAACAGCACGTCCAAGCACCTGGTCGAGGTGGCCGACTTCCGGACCGACAGCCGCTACCGCCTGGTCCACTTCGAGGGCCACGGCTGGGAGCCGCTCGCCCCCGAGGAGTTCGAACCCCGGATCCACCAGCTCTTTCCGGACCTCGACCCGCGAGATCCGGTCCGCGTCCACTGGGCGGATCGCCCCTGGGAGTGGCCCCTCTGGCACCCCGGCGAGGCGTGAGCCGCGCTTTCGTTACGCTGTCCGGGTGAGCGTGGATCATTTCTGGCGCCGCCTGCCCGGCCAGGAGGTCGACACCTGCTCGCCGACGGAACTCGGCGAGCTCGTCCCCGACTGGCAGGACGTCCGCTACGGCCAGCTGGCCTCCGCCGGACTCCTCCTCGGCGTGCGGAGCACCGCCCGGCTGATGGAACTGGCCCTCACCGAGAACGGCCTGCACCCCGACCCGGCCGCCCGCCTGCCCGTGTACGGCGGCGAGCGCCGCGAACCCGACGCCGTGCAGACCGATCCGCTGGTGCTGAGCCCCGCGCAGGTCGCGGCCGCCTTCACCTTCCTGCGCGACTCGGCGCTCGGCGAACTCGTGCGCCAGCAGGACACCGTGCTGGCCCGGACGGTCGCGCGCCTCGGGTACCCGACGCCGTGGTCCGAGACGTGGGCGACCCGGGTGGTCGCCGACCTGCGGGAGCTGCGGGACTTCTTCGCCGACGCGGCGGCGGCCGGTGACGCGGTGGTCGTCCGGGACCGGAAGGCATGATCGGGGTGACCGGGGCGGCGGACACGAACGGGGTGGACGAGTTGGACGAGTTGAACGGGGTGGAGCACGTGAACGGGATGGACGGGATGGACGGGATGGACGGGGTGGACGAGGCGGAAGGCCTGAACGGGCTTTCGAGCACTGCCGGTTACGCCGAGGCGGCGGAGGAGCTCGCCGTCCAGTACGAGAGCGTGACCTTCGCCGAGGTCCACGCGGACCTGCTGCACAGCTACCCGCCCCCGCCCGCCGCCGTCCTCGACGTGGGCGCCGGCACCGGGCGGGACGCGGCCGCCCTCGCCGCCCTCGGCCATCCGGTGGTGGCCGTCGAGCCGACCGCCGAACTCCGTTCCGTCGCCGAGCGGTTGCACGCGGGCTCCGGCGTGCGCTGGGTCGCCGACGCGCTGCCCGAGCTGCCGCACCTGAGCGCCGGCGCCGAACGCTTCGACCTCGTCCTGCTGACCGCCGTGTGGATGCATCTCGCCCCTGCCGAGCGGGCGTTGGCGATGGCCGCCCTCGGCCGACTGCTCGCCCCGGGCGGGCGCCTCGCCCTGACCCTGCGCCACGGCCCCGTCCCGCCGGGCCGCCGGATGTTCGACGTCCCGCCCGAGGAGACCGTCGCGCTCGCCGCCGCCCAGGGTCTGCGGCTGCTCCATCGCGCCGAACGCGGCGACCTGCACGGCCGGTCCGGCGTCCGCTGGACGAGCCTGGTCTTCGGGTAGGTCGCCCTCCTGGCGTCCGGGCCGCGCTCGCGCGGTGCGGGGGTCAGTTCACGTCGACATTGTCGAAGAGTTCGAGCATCTGCGTGAGGACGTGCACGCAGGCGGTCAGGTCGGCGTCGGTCAGCTCGCCGCCGACCTGGCGGAGCAGGGCGTGCTCGCGGGCGCTCGCCGCGGAGACGGCGGCCCTGCCGTGGCCGGTCAGCCGGATCAGCGAGGACCGCTGGTGGGCGGGGTTCGGGGTGATCTCGACCAGGTCCAGGGCTGCCGCGTCGTTGACCATGCGTTGCACGAACTGCCTGCTCAGTGCCTGTGCGCGGGCCATCTGAGGGACGGTCATGGGCCCGTGTTCCGCGAGCAGGAGCAGCACGGCGCGCACGCCGACGGACAGCCCCTCGATGGGAGCCGCGAGTTCCACCGTGCGGAGCACCCGTCGGTACAGCGGGCCGACCAGGTCGAACACGTCCATGAGCCGGTGGGCGAGGACGTCGGGCGGGAGCGGGGCATCGGTACCGGTCACCCCGCCATCATGACACCTGGGTTGCCAATCCCTGCCGTGGAGGAACCGCGTGGAGGGAACCGTTCGCGGCCGCCGGCTGAACCGCCCCGGCGTTCTGTGCCGCGCTCACCGGGGGTTCACCGGGGCGGGGCGCCGAAGTCCTCGGCGACCAGCCGGTCGACCCAGTGCCGGAGGGCCGGGGCGAGGGGCGGGTGGGCCAGGCCGGCGGCGGTGGCGAGGCGGTCGGCGGAGGTGGTGTCGTAGCGGTCCTCGGAGAGGAAGCCGAGGGTCTCCGGGTCGGCGCCGGTGAGGGCGCGGGGGAGGCGGCGGACGATGGCGACGGGCGCCAGGCCGCGGGGCGGGCGGACGCCGAGGTGGGCGGCGAGCAGGGCGATCAGGTCCGGGAGGACGGGGGTGGCGGGGTCGAGGACGGTGTGGGCCACCACGGCGGAGCCGTCGGGTGTGGGGGTGGCGTCGGGGGCGGCGGAGCCGTCGGGCGTGGGGGTGGCGGCGCTGTCGTGGGCGGGGACGGCGGCGAGGAAGCGGGCCAGGTGGTCGACGGTGACCACGGGCAGGAAGGTGCGGCGGGTGCCGGGCAGCAGCGGCAGGCGGCCGCGGTGGAGCTGGCGGACGAGCTGGGCCAGGCCGAGGTACTGGCCGGCCTCGCCGGTCCGCGAGTGGCCGATGACGCTGCTGGGGTTGACGGTGGTGAGCGGGACGCCGAGTCGGGGCGCGGTGACCCGGACGGCGGCGTCGCCGAGCAGCTTGGAGGCCTCGTACGCGCCGAGGCGTGCGTAGGCGGCGGTGGTCGCGCGGGGGCTGGGCGGGTACTGCGGCTGCGGATCGCGGCCGACGCGGTAGCCGGAGAGGTGGACCAGGCGGCGCAGCCGGGGCCGGGTGGCGGACCAGTGGAGGGCGTGCAGGGCGCCGTGGACGTTGGCGGGTTCGGCCTGGGCGCGGGTGAGGCCGAACTGGTAGCGGGCGGCGAGGTTGTGGACATCGCGGACCTCGGTGAGCCGGGCGTCGTCCTCGGGGGAGAGGCCGAGGCCGGGGCGGGTGAGGTCGGCGGCGACGGTGGTCAGCACGGTGTCGTCGGCGCCGTGGGTGCGCAGCCAGTGGCGCAGCTCGGTGTCACGGCCGGCGCCGCGCACGGCGGCGGCCACGGGCTCGCCGCGGGTGAGGAGTTCGAGGACGAGCCAGCGGCCGAGGAAGCCGGTGGCGCCGAGGACGAGGGTGCGGGGCGGTGGTGGGAGGGGCGGCATGTGGCAACTCCTGGAGTTGGAATCTGTAGACCGGTCTGCATATTTTTTGGACACGAGAAAACTCGGACACGAGAAAACTTCGGGCACAGGAGAATTCGGGCACAAGGAATCGGAAGGAGGGGCGGAGCCGCGCACCGGTCGGCGGCGGCTCCGCTTCCGCGAAGCCCTACGGGGTGCGAGCGGCCGGCTTGGCGCCGAGCAGGTGGCGGACGGCGTGCAGCGCGTGGTCCAGCGGCTCGCGGCTGCGCCGGACCGACGCGAGCAGGACCGCGCCCTCCATCAGCGCCAGTACCTGCCCGGCCGCCGTCGCGGCCTCGGCCGGCTGGAAGCCCTCGGCCTCCAGCCGGTCGGCCAGCACGCGCTGCCAGCTCTCGTACACCTCCGCGCAGACGGCGCGCAGCGGCTCGTTGGTGCCGGCGACCTCCAGGGCGACGATCGCGATCGGGCAGCCCTTGGTGTAGTCGGAGCGCGCCAGTCGCTCGGCGAAGACCTCGGTGAGCCGCTCGGTGAGCGCTCCGCTGTCGGCGCCCTCGGCGGCCAGCGCGGCGAGCAGGTCCTCGACCTCCTGCCCGGCCTGGGCGAGGGAGGCGGCGACCAGTTGGTCCTTGCCCTCGGGGAAGTGGAAGTAGAGCGAGCCGCGCGGTGCGCCCGTCGCGGCCACGATCTGGTTGAGGCCGGTTCCGAAGTAGCCCTGTGCCTCGATCAGCGTCCGGGTACCGGCGATCAGCCGGGCCCGGGTCTCCTCACCCTTGACTCCCATGCGGAAAACAATAGACCGGTCTGCATATTCCTGTCGACTGGCCTCAGTGCTGGGCCGCGGGCGGGAAGCAGGTCGTTGTGGAGCAGCGCTCCGGGACTCCCTCGTTCGTGTCGGCGTGCGTGCTCTCGTGCTCGCCGGTGATCCTGAGCTCGTCCCGGAGCGGTGCCGCCGCGGCCCTGCCCGGTTCCGGGTCAGCCCGTGTGCGCCCCCTGAAGCAGCGCCAACTCCTCCGGGGAGAGGCGCAGGGCCCCGGCGGCGATGTTGTCCTCCAGGTGCGCCAGGTCGCCGGTGCCGGGGATGGCCAGGACGTGCGGGCCCTGGTGGAGCGTCCAGGCGAGGCGGACCTGGGCCGGGCTGACCCCGCGCGCCTGCGCCACCGCCCGGACCTGGGCCGGTTCGGCGCCGCCCGTGCCGGACTCCCGCCCGGCTCCGGCGATCGCGTAGAACGGGACGAAGGCGATGCCCTGCTCGCCGCAGAGCCGCAGCACGGCGTCCTGTTCGGGCGAGGCGCCGATGCCGTACGGGTTCTGCACGCACACGACGGGCGCGATGGCCTGCGCCTCGGCGAGCTGGTGCGGGTGGATGTTGGAGAGGCCGAGGTGGCGGATCAGCCCGGCCTGGCGCAACTCGGCGAGGGCGCCGAAGCGTTCGGCGATCGAGTCGGTGCCGACGATCCGCAGGTTCACCAGGTCGAGGTGGTCGCGGCCGAGTTGGCGCAGGTTCTGCTCGACCTGGCCGCGCAGCCGCTCCGGGGTGCGGGCGTGCTCCACCCACTCGCCGTCGAGTCCGCGGCCCGGGCCGACCTTGGTGGCGATCACCAGGTCGTCGGCGTACGGCGCGAGCGCCCGGTTGATCAGCTCGTTGGCGGAGCGCAGCGGGGAGAAGTAGAAGGCGGCGGTGTCGAGGTGGTTGACGCCCAGTTCGACGGCGCGCCGCAGCACCCGGACGGCCTGCTCGCGGTCGCGCGGTACGGCGTCGGGGACGAGCGCCCGGCCGGTCTGCGGCAGGCGCATGGTGCCGAAGCCGATCCGGTGGACGGTGCGGTCGCCGAGCGTCCAACTGCCGGAGGCGGCAGCGGTGACGGCGGCGGTGACGGCGGCGGGGGCGGCGGCGGGGGCGGGGGTGGTGCCAGAAGTCATGCCGTCATGATCGCCACTGCCCTGCCCTGACCGCCAGCGATTCGGGAATGTACGAATCCCCGCGGAATCCACGGGGGCGGAGGTGACGGCGGGCTGCTGTCCACGGGGGAGGGCGCCGTGACGGCGGACCTGTCGGGACTGTGACAACCGTCATGCCGTTTCCATGATCACCCGCCCTGGTCCGGGGCCCCGCCCGGCCGGGATGATGGGGCTCGTCGACGGGCGGGAGCGCCCGGGGTCGGGTGAACGGGGGGTCGGCGATGTCGCCGCACGAGATCGGGTTGTACGCGAGCGCTGCCGTGGTGGTCAGCGTGGGACTTCAGGCGCTGGCGCTGGCCGGCTCCAACGTCGGCCCGGGAGCCGGCGCTCCGGCGGGCGCCGGGCCGGGCGAGGTGCTCGCCGTGGTCCGGGCCGCCCTCGCACGGCGGCCCCGGGCCACCCTCGCACTGTTCGCGCTGATGGCGGTGATGGCCGTGCTCCAGTACGCCGTGCCCACCCTGGTCGACGATCTGATGCGGCAGCCGGGTGCGCTGTCCGACGGGCAGTGGTGGCGGGCCGGGACGGCCCTGCTGGTGCAGTCCTCCGGGATCGCGCAGATCGCGATGAACCTGCCGGCCCTGCTCGTGGTCGGCGCCGTCGCCGAGTCGGTCCTCGGATGGTGGCGGACCCTGGCCGTCTTCCTCGCCAGCGGCGTCCTCGCCCACGTGGTGAGCCTGGCCGGCTGGTCGCCGCGCGGCGGCGGCGACTCCGTGGCCGTCTGCGGCCTGCTCGGCGCCCTGGCCGTCACCTGCCTGCTGCGCGGGAGCGCCCTGGGCCTCACGTTCAAGCGCACCTGGTACCTGCTGCTCATCCCCGCGGCCGGCCTGTTCCTGTGCGCGCTGCGGAACAACCACGGCGCCGGCCTGGTGGCGGGCTGCCTGCTCGGTCTGGTGCTCGCCGCCGGGACGAGGACCAGGCCGTCCGGGCAGCCCGCCGCGGTGTGACGGGGGGCCGGTCCACCCCCGGGGGCCGATCCCGCAGCCCCGCAGCCCCGCAGACCCGCAGACCCGCAGACCCGCAGACCCGCAGCTCGGACCGGGGCCTGGCACGCCGGGCGCCGACCGGCGTCTGGGAGAGTGCGGGCATGACACTTCGGACCCTTCGGTGCGCCGTCCTCGACGACTTCCAGGGCGTCGCCACCAGCATCGTCGACTGGTCCCCGGTCTCCGACCGGGTGGCGGTGACCGCCTTCTCCGAGCACTTCGGGTCGGAGGACGAACTCGCCGCCGCCCTGGCCGACTTCGACTTCGTCGTGACCCTGCGCGAGCGGGTGCCGTTCCCGGCCTCGCTGTTCGCCCGGCTGCCGAGGCTCAGGCTGCTGGTCGCCTCGGGCATGCGGAACTCGGTGATCGACTACGCGGCCGCCGAGGCGCACGGCGTGACGGTCTGCGGGACGGCCAGCTCCTCCACCCCGCCGGTCGAGCTGACCTGGGCGCTGCTGCTCGGCCTGGCCCGCGGCATCGTGCCGGAGAGCACGGCGCTGCGCGAGGGCGGTCCCTGGCAGAGCACCGTCGGCGCCGACCTGCACGGGCGGGTGCTCGGGCTGCTGGGCCTGGGGAAGATCGGCGGCCTGGTCGCCCGGGTCGGACTGGCCTTCGGCATGGACGTGCTGGCCTGGAGCCAGAACCTCACGGACGAGCGTGCCGCCGAGGTCGGCGTGCGCCGGGCCGCCGGCAAGGAGGAGCTGTTGAGCGGCGCCGACTTCGTCTCGATCCACCTCGCCCTGGGCGAGCGCACCCGGGGACTGCTGGGCGAGGCCGAACTCGCCCTGATGAAGCCCGAGGCGTACCTGGTGAACACCTCCCGGGCGGTGATCGTCGACCAGGACGCGCTGCTGGCCGCGCTCACCGGGGGCCGGATCGCGGGCGCCGCCGTGGACGTCTTCGACGTCGAGCCGCTGCCCGCCGACCACCCGCTGCGCACCGCGCCCCGGCTGCTGGCCACCCCGCATCTGGGGTACGTGTCGCGCGACAACTACCGCCGCTACTACGGCGAGGCGGTCGAGGACATCGCGGCCTACCTGGCCGGCGAGCCGATCCGCCGCCTGGGCTGACCCACGGGCCGGGCCCGGGCCGGCCCTCGTGGCGGCGTCCGCCCGCCGGGCGCCGCCCGGCCGCATACTGGCCGCGTGACGAGCGGAGACGGTGCCCGGGGTGCGGGCCGGCGCGGTGTGCTGAGGGCGGGTGCGGCCGCGCTGCTGCTGGGCGCGGCGGGGTGCGGGAGCGGGGCCGGGCGGCCCGCGGTGACGACGGGTCCGGCCGGCACACCGACGGAGACGTCGACGTGGACGGTGGCCCCGACGCCGACGGGGACACCGACGGTCTCCGCCCTGCCGAACCCCGCGCTCTGGCAGCCCGGCCCGTCCGAGGTGCAGCCCGACGTCAAGCGCCGCGCCGTCGAGCTGGTCGCCGCGCTCGGCGCCTGGCCGCCGGGCGGGCAGGGCGTGGAGGCGGCCCGGGCCCGGGTGGCGGCGCTCGGCCTGCCGCCCGAACTGGCGGACCGGGCCGGGCCGCTGGCCCCGACGGCCGCCGAGGCGAGCCTGGAGGTGATCGACGCCCAGTACGGCGGGATCCTCGCGGACTCGGCGAGCGTGCTGGTGGTCTGCCGGCAGTGGACCCGCCGGGCCGACGGCTCGGTCGCCGAGGGCGGCACCACGGTGGACGTCCGGCTGAGCCGGGCCGCGCCGCGCTGGACCGTCACCGCCCTGAACCCGGGGGAGCCGGGCCCGGCCGCCGCCTCACCCGCCCCGGCGGTGGCGCAGGTGCTGGCCCAGCCGAGGATCGAGCTGCCGCCCGAGGCGGCCGCCGACCTGCGCAGCGGCACCGTGCACGACAGCGTGCTGGCGGCGATGCTCCGGCTGGCCGGACCGTACACGCTGTCGGTGAGCGTGGTGCGGACCGGCCACCCGTTGGACGTCTTCGGTACGACCCGGCCCAGCGACCATCCGCTGGGCCGGGCCTTCGACGTCTGGCGGATCGACGGTCAGGCGGTGGTGGACCCGTCGACGCCCCGGCAGCTGATCGAGTCCTTCATGCGGGACGCGGCCGCCGCCGGCTCGTACAACGTGGGCGGTCCGGTGGCGATCCCGGGCGTGGGCAACCAGTTCTTCACCGACGACACCCACCACGACCACGTCCACGTGGGGTTCTCCGCCTGACCGCCTGACCGCCTGACCGCCTGACCGCCTGACGGCCTGACCTCCACCGCCCGGGGACGGTACGTCAGTTGACGTTGACGCCGCTCCAGGCCGCCGCGACGGCCTTGTACTCGGTGCTGTTGAGGCCGTACAGGTCCTTGGCCGCGCTCAGGGAGGCGGTGCGGGCACCCTTGTAGGTGGTGGTGGAGGTCATGTAGACGGTCAGCGCGCGGTACCAGATCTTGGCGATCTTCTGGTTGCCGATGCCGGCCACCGTGGAGTTGTTGCAGGTGGGGCTGTTGTAGGTGTAGCCGTTGATGGTCTTGCTGCCGCTGCCCTCGCTGGCCAGGTAGAACCAGTGGTTGCCGACGCCCGAGGAGTTGTGCACGTCGAGCTTGCCGACCGAGCTGCTCCAGCAGTCCGCCGACCGGCCGTCGAGCGAGGGCTTGTCGAAGCGGCGCAGCCACGGCGGGGTGGACTGGTCGCTGAACAGGTAGTCGGGGGTGTCGACCTTGTTGTTGGCGTACCACTCCACCATGGTGCCGAAGATGTCGCTGGTGGACTCGTTGAGGCCGCCGGACTCGCCGCTGTAGCGCAGGTTGGCGGTGGCGCTGGTGACGCCGTGGGTCATCTCGTGGCCCATGGTGTCGAGGTCGACCTGCTCGGGGTCGGTGCTGCCGTCGCCGTCGCCGGTCATCATGCAGAAGCAGCTGTCGGACCACTGGGCGTTGTCCCAGTTGGTGCCGACGTGGACGAAGACGGTGGCGCCCTTGCCGTCGTTCTTGATGCCGTTCCGGCCGAAGGTGTTCTTGTAGTAGTCGTACGTCCAGGCGGTGTTGGCGTGGGCGTCGACGGCGGCGGTGGAGCGGTCGGTGGAGAACTTCTTCCCGTCGCCCCAGACGTTGGTGGTGCTGGTGAACGCGGTGCCGGAGCTGGCCTTGAGCGCGCTCGCCGCGACGTTGTTGGCGTCCTTGGTGACGTGGCCGCGGACCGCGTCCTTGAGGGTGTAGCCGCCGCCGCTCTGGGCGGTGGTGTCGATCGTGATGTCGCCGGTGTACTCGGAGTGGCCGGTGCCGGAGGCCTGGTGCTCGGCGTCGTAGGTCTCGATCTGCTCGCCGGTGGTGGCGTCGGTGACGACCACCTTGCCGGCCGGCTGGCCGTGCTCGCCGGTGCCCTCGACGGTGGTGCGCCAGGCGAGCCGGGGCGTGCCGTCGGCGGCCCAGACGACCAGTTCGGGCGTGCTGGTGGCGTCCTGGACGCCGGGTGCGGCCGCGAGCGCGTTGGCGGCGCCGGCCTGCGCGGGCACCTTCGGGACGGTGGACCTGACGGCGGCGTCGTGGGCGGCCGCGCGGGAGGAGTCCTTGAGCCGGCCGCGGGCGTCCTGGTGGACGACCAGGTCACCGCCGACCACCGGCAGGCCCTGGTAGGTGCGGTCGAAGCGGACGTGCTGGGTGCCGTCGGCGTCGAGGACGACGTCCTTGACGACGAGGTCCTGGCCGGCGCCGAAGCCGAACACCCCCGCGTTGTGGGTGACGTTGGCGCGGGCCTGGGATATCGCGGCGTCCCTCGTGCCGGTGGCGGCGGAGGCCGTGCCGGTGGGGACGGCGACGGCGACGAGGGCGGCGACGACCGCGATGGCTCCGGCCGCGAGGGGGCGGCGGGAGGAGGAGGTGGGGCTCACTCTGACTCCAGTCGGGGTAGCTGCAGGGAAAAGAGCTGCGACCGACATTGACGGCGATCAGTCAGGTAGAGCTAGAGGAATGGTCATATCTTTGCCAAGTTGTGTCCTGTTCAAATCAAAAGTGAGCAGAAATCAACACCCGTGCCGCATATGGCCGATCGTGTTCCGACGCATGACGCATGACCTGACGAGGCCCTAGGCTCGCCCCCATGGACGGATGGGTGGGGGCCTGGACCGGCGGGCGGGCGGCGGTTCACGTGGGCAACGTCGCGGACTTCAACGAGCAGTTCTTCGCCCCGGACATGGATGCCGCCCAGCGGGCCCGACGGCTGCGGCAGGCGCACCACTACGCCTGCCTGACCACCTGCTACAGCCCCGAACCCGCGCTGCTGGTGCTGCCCGCCGAGGTCGGCCCGGAGTGGACCGACTGGCTGGCCCGGGAGCTGGAGTGGGGCCCGGTCGAGGTGCACGGCGGCGTCGGGCGCCGGCGGGCGGGGGGCCCCGGCCGCCCCCCCACACCCGCCCCCGGCCCACGGAAAGCCCCCCACCGCCCGCCCGCGGTCGCCTGGGGCCGCACCGCCGCCCAAGGCGAGGGCCCCGAACTGGCCGCGGTGCACCGCTACGAGTCCAAGGCGGCGGCCCACGACCTGTTCGCCGAACTCGCCCCCGACCACCCGGGCATCGTCGTCCCCCGGCAGGAACGCCCGGCCGGCCGGGGCCGCGCGGCCCGCCGGCTGACCGCCCGCGCCGCCCGGGGGCTGACCACCGTGCTGAAGAGCCCGCACGGCGTCGGCGGCTACGGCACCATCGTGGTGGATCCGGCCGACCTCTTCGCCGCCGGCGGCGGCCGGCCCCTGCTGCGGCGCCTGGTCCGCTCCGAACTCCTGCCCGCCCAGGGCGGCCTGCTGCTGGAGGAGCACGTCGACCCGGGCCCGGCCGCCCGGCTGCGCGACCTCACCTACGACGCGCTGGTCGGCCCCGACGGAGCCGTCCACCCGGTGGGCGCCGGTGACATGCACGTCGCCGGCACCCGCTACCAGGGCGTCACCGTCGGCCCCGACGCGGTGCCCCGGGGCGCCGCCGGGACGGCCCGCCGGTTCGCCCTCGCGGTGGGGGAGCGGCTGGCCGCCGAGGGCTACCGCGGCTGGTACGACGTGGACTTCGTCACCGACCGGCAGCGCCGGCTCGCCCCCACCGAGATCAACCTGCGGCTCACCGGCCCGGCCGTGGCCTTCATGCTGCGGGCCCGCCTCGACCAGGTGCGGGGCCCGGGCCACCTCGTCCGCACCCTGGACGCGATGCCGCTCGGCGCCCGGCTCGCCCCGGGCGCGCTGTACGACCACCTCGACCGGCTGCGGCCGCGCTGCGCCCGGCTCGACGTCACCCTCCTGCCGTTGATCCCGACGGCGGGCCACGACCCGGAGCCCGCCGTCGGCCTCGCCCTCGCCGGGCCGAGCGCCGAGGCGCTGGACGCCGCGCAGGCGCTGCTCGCGGCCGCGCACCACGGGCTGGCCGGGATGTTCGAGGCGCTGCGCTGACCGATCATCAGCGCAGGCCGTCAGCGCAGGCCGTCATGACTGGGCAGCCGTCACCGCCGGGCGGCCGGCCGCCGGATCAGGAAGATCAGCACCACCAGCGCGGCCGCCATCAGCGGCACGTTGAAGGTGAACACCATCGCCGTCTCGCGCGGCCAGTCGGTGGCGTCGGTGAGCCGGTACAGGTTGTCCTGTGGCCACCAGGAGGCCAGCAGCCACACCACCGAGAGGTAGGTGAGCAGGGACAGCCTGTACGACCGCCCCTGCCGCAGCACCGCCGGGAAGCCGAAGAAGAGGAAGGCCACCCCTGCGCCGAAGGCGAGGTTCTCGCACAGGTAGAGCAGCTCGAACCAGAAGTGGTACGCGTCGGGCACCGCCCCGAGCTGCGTCGCGCCGGGGAAGAAGACGTTGGTGCTGACCCAGGCCATGAGCGAGAAGAACACCACGCAGCCGAGCACCACGCAGCCCGGCAGGTCCGACGTGCCGCTGCGCCCGCCCCCGGCCTTGCCGCCGCCGCCCTTCCCCGCGCGCGACCCCGCCTTCGCCGATCCGGTGGCGGCGGTGTGTTTCGGCGGGGCCGGCAGCGGTAGCGCGGCGCGGTCCAGCTTTCCGGCCCGGGTGCGCGGCAGCTCCGGCACCGGGACGACGGCCTCGGGCACGTCGCCGCCGGGCAGTTGGGCCGCCAGGTACTGGGAGAGCGACCAGCCGTCCGCCCCGTCCGCGTCCGGCGCGGTCACCGCGTACCCGACCAGGCTGCGCCGGCCCGGCCGCAGCTCCAGCTCCACCACGACCGCCTCCCGGACCGCCGGGTGGGCGCGCAGCCGGCCCTCGGCCCGGGCCGCCGCCGCGACCCGGGAGACCACCGCGGCCTTGCGGGCGAAGGGGACCGGCCCGACCACGTGCGCGGCCCGGCCGAGGAACTCCAGGACGCCGTCGTCCCGGAGCCGGCCGATGTCCCCGGTCAGCAGTACCCGGCCGTCGGGGTCGAAGTCCGCCCGGACGAACCGGTGGCGGGTGTCGTCGGCCCGGTTGAGGTAGCCCCGGCCGAGGCCGCCGCCGGCGATCGCGATCTCGCCGGCCTGCCCCGGCGGCACCGGGGTGCCGTTCAGGCCGACCACGTACACCCGGGTGCCGGGGAACGGCCGACCGATCAGGGAGACCCGCTCGCCGTCCCCGGTGGCCGCCGTGCCCTGCGCGTCGAAGTAGGTGCTGTCCACGCCGGCCTCGGCGAGGCCGTACACGTTGAGCACTCTGGTCCCGTCGCCGAGCAGCCGCTGGAGGCCCAACTGCTCGTCCAGGTACCACTTCTCGGCGCCGACGGTGAGCAGCCGCACACCGGGCAGCGGCGTACCGGTCAGGGGTTCGCCTGTTCGTGGCTCGCCACTCCGGGCGAGATGGGCGGCCAGCCGGCGCGCGAGGCGGGCGTTCAGCTCCAGGACGGTGATCCCTTCGGCGGCCACCAGAGCGGGCAGGCCGGCGAGGTCGGCGGTGCGGTCCAGGGTGAGGTTGCGCGGGGCGACCACCAGGGTGGCTCCGGAGCCCAGCGCCCGGACCCAGTCGGCGGTGAAGACGTCGAACTCCAGGCTCGACGTCTGCAGGATCCGGTCCGCCGGGGACAGCCCGTACACCTCGCGCCAACCCCGGTACGCGGACAGCAGGTTGCGGTGCTCGACCAGGGCCCCGGTGGGCAGGCCGGTGGAGCCCGAGGTGTAGAGGACGCAGGCGAGGTCCGTCGGGCCGGTGGGCGCCCCCGGCGGGTCGGACGGCGCTTCGGTGAGGTCGGCCGTGTCCAGGCAGACGATCTGCGCCGGGCCCGCGTCGGCGAGCCGCACCCGGTGGCTCTCCTCGGTCACCACCAGGTCCGGGGCGGCGTCGGCCAGGACGTGCCGCAGCAGCGCGTCCGGCGCGCTCGGCTCCAGCGGCACGTACGCGGCGCCCGCCTTCAGTACCGCGAGCAGCGCGACGTACACCTGCGTGCCGCGGCCCAGCGCCACCGCCGCCCGGCCGCCCGGGGCCAGGCCGCGCGCCGCCAGGTGGCGGGCGAGGGCGTCGGCCCGCTTGTCCAGTTCCCCGTACGTCAGCTCGGCATCGCCGCAGCGGACGGCCACCGCCTGCGGTGCCTGCCCGGCCCGCAGTTCGACCAGTCCGTGCAGCGTGTCGGCCGCCCGGTCCTCGGCCGCTTCCCCGTCGGTCGGCATCGGCGCTCCCCTCATCCCCTCCGAATCCCCCGATCATCCTCCCAACTCCCGCTGCGCGACAGGGTTCTGGAGCGTCCACTCCTCGGACGGCCCGGCTCCGCACGCGGCGACGGTTGTACTCTGCACGCAGACGGTCGGCGCCGGCCCGTCCGGTACGGCGCCCCGCCCGCACCCTGTCCGGCGCCGTACCTCGGAGGTCCGCCCCCATGAGCTCGTCCGTCCCGTCCTTCGACGGCCCGCTGCTGCGCACCCAGGACGTGGACGTCGTACGCGACGGCCGCCACCTGCTGCGCGGGATCACCCTCGCCATCGAGCCGGGCGAGCACTGGGCGCTGCTCGGCCCCAACGGCGCCGGGAAGTCGACCCTGCTCGCCCTGCTCGGCGCGGTCTCCCACCCCACCCGGGGCGAGGTGGACGTGCTCGGCCGCCGGCTCGGCCGGGTGGACATCCGCGAGCTGCGCGCCCACCTCGGGCACGTCAACCCCCGGCACCCGCTGCGCTCGCCGCTGAGCGTGCGCGAGGTGGTGCTCACCGGGCACACCAACACCATCGAGCCGGAGTGGCACCGCAAGCCCGGCCCCGAGGTGCTGGAGCGGGCCGAGCAGCTGATCGAGACGCTCGGCATGGGCGCGATCGCCGAGTCGGCGTGGACCACCCTGTCCCAGGGCGAGCGCGGCCGGGCCCTGATCGCCCGCGCGCTGATGCCGAGCCCCCGCCTGCTGCTGCTCGACGAGCCCGCCACCGGGCTGGACCTGACCGCCCGCGAGCTGCTGCTGGACAGCCTGGACCTGCTGCGCCACCAGCACCCGGAGCTGGCCAGCGTGCTGGTCACCCACCACCTGGAGGAGCTGCCGGAGAGCACCACCCACGCCCTGCTGCTGCGGGACGGGGAGTGCGTGGCGGCCGGGCCGGTGGACGAGGTGATGACCACCGAGCTGATCAGCGTGACCTTCGGCCACCCGATCCGGATCAGCCGGCACGAGGGCCGGTGGACGGCCCGGGCGGCCGCGCGCCGTACGCCGGGGCGCTGACGGGTCCGGGGCGGGCGGGGTCCGGTCGGGGCGGGCTGGGCGGTCGGCCCGCTTCCGACGGGGGGCGGGTATGGACGTAAAAAAGTTTTTACGTAAGGTATGCCTTAGCTAAGGCGGGGTTGTCGCTGGTCCGGCGCCCCACCGGTGCTCAACCCTGCCCCGCCCTGGCACACCCATGCCCTTTTCCGTTGGAGCCCGCATGTCCGCCCGTCGCCGTTCCACCGCAGCCGCGCTGCTCACCCTCGCCGTGGCGACCGCCACCCTGGCGGGCTGTGCGACGAAGAAGGACGACAAGGCGGGCGGCGCGGACGCGGTCAAGATCAACGCGACCGACACCGCCTGCGAGGTCTCCAAGACCAGCTTCCCGGCCGGCCACGTCGTCCTGGACATCAGCAACAAGGGCGCCAAGACCACCGAGGTCTACGTCTACGGCGCCGGCGACAAGATCGTCACCGAGCGCGAGAACATCGGCCCCGGCACCAAGGCCACCATCAACGCCGAGATCAAGGCCGGCTCCTACGAGATCGCCTGCAAGCCCGGCATGGTCGGCGACGGCATCCGCCAGAAGATCACCGTGACCGGCGAGGGCGCCACCGCCGCCGCCGTCGACCCGCGCCTGACCGCCGCCGTCGACGCGTACCGCACGTACGCCCAGCAGCAGGCCGACGCCACCATCCCGGCCGTCGAGGCCTTCGCCGCCGCGATCAAGGCCGGCGACGTGGAGAAGGCCAAGTCGCTGTACGCGCCGTCGCGCACCGGTTGGGAGCGCACCGAGCCGGTCGCCGAGAGCTTCGGCGACGTCGACCCCAAGACCGACACCCGCGAGGACAAGCTGGAGGCCGGCCAGGAGTGGACCGGCTGGCACAAGCTGGAGAAGTCGCTCTGGGCCGACGCCAAGATCGGCGACGACGAGAAGAAGCTCGCCGACCAGCTGGTCAACGACCTCAAGGACTGGCAGAAGAAGATCCCCGAGGCCGAGATCACCGCGACCAGCATGGCCAACGGCGCCAAGGAGCTGCTGGACGAGGTCGCCACCAACAAGATCACCGGCGAGGAGGACCGCTACAGCCACACCGACCTGGCCGACTTCCAGGCCAACGTCGAGGGCGCGCAGAAGGCCTACGAGCTGCTGAAGCCGGTCGCCGCCGAGAAGGACCCGGAGCTGTCCAAGACCCTGGACTCCGAGTTCACCGCGATCCAGGCCCTGCTCGCCAAGTACAAGCAGGCCGACGGCACCTTCACCTCCTACGACAAGGTCACCGAGGCCGAGCGCAAGACCTTCTCCGACGCGGTCAACTCGCTGGGCGAGCCGCTGTCGAAGCTGGCCGCCGCCGTGGTCGTCAAGTAACGACCGCGGTCCCACCCGAGCACCGTCCCCACCCCACCGACGCCGTGGCGGCCCGAAGCGGCCGCCACGGCATCGGCGAGTCAGCACAGAGAAGGATCCGCCCGCCGATGGACGCCGAGAACGCCAAGGGCACCAAGAACCCCGAGAACCCCGAGGGCACCGCGAACGCCCCGGCCGCTGCCGCCGGTGGCGCCGTCAGCCGACGGGCCGTGATCGGCTGGGCCGGCGCGGGCGTCGCGCTCGGCGCCGCCGCCGTCGGCTCGGTCGCCGCCGCCACCCGGCAGGACGACCAGGCCCCGGCGGCGGCCGCCCAGACCGGCGCCGAGGTGCCCTTCTACGGCGAGAACCAGTCCGGCATCGCCACCCCGGTCCAGGACCGCCTGCACTTCGCCGCCTTCGACGTCTCCGAGAAGGCGACCCGCGAGTCGCTGGTCAAGATGCTCAAGGAGTGGACCAAGGCCGCCGCCGCGATGACCGGCGGCCGCGAGGTCGGCACCGGCGCCGCCGGCGGCCTGCCCGAGGCTCCGCCGGACGACACCGGCGAGGCCCTCGGCCTGCCCGCCTCCCGGCTCACCCTCACCATCGGCTTCGGCCCCACCCTGTTCGACCAGGACGGCGTCGACCGCTTCGGCCTCCGCGCCAAGCGCCCCGAGGCCCTGATCGACCTGCCGAACTTCAAGGGCGACAAGCTCGACCCGCTGCGCAGCGGCGGCGACCTCTGCGTCCAGGCCTGCGCCGACGACCCGCAGGTCGCCGTGCACGCGATCCGCAACCTGGCCCGGATCGGCATGGGCACCGTCAACATCCGCTGGTCCCAGCTCGGCTTCGGCAAGACCTCCTCCACCACCCCGGACGCCCAGACCCCGCGCAACCTGCTCGGCTTCAAGGACGGCACCCACAACATCGCGGGCACCGACGGCGCCGGGCTGGCCGAGCACGTCTGGGCCGCCCCCGGCGACGGCCCCGAGTGGATGACCGGCGGCTCCTACCTGGTCGCCCGGCGGATCCGGATGCACATCGAGACCTGGGACCGCGCCTCGCTCAAGGACCAGGAGGACACCTTCGGCCGCACCAAGGGCGAGGGCGCCCCCTACGGCAAGGTCAAGGAGCACGACGCGCCGGACCTCAAGGCGATGCCCGCCGGCTCGCACGTCGCGCTGGCCCACCCGGACGCCAACAACGGCCTGATGATCCTGCGCCGCGGCTTCTCCTTCACCGACGGCACCGACGGCCTCGGCCGCCTGGACGCCGGCCTGTTCTTCCTCGCCTACCAGCGCGACACCCGCAAGGCCTTCGTGCCGCTCCAGCAGCGGCTCGCGGCCGGCGACAAGCTCAACGAGTACATCCAGCACGTCGGTTCCGCCCACTTCGCCTGCCCGGCGGGCGTCCGCAAGCCCGGGGAGTGGTGGGGCCAAGCGCTCTTCGGCTGATCCCCCGCCCCGTTCAACCCCCCGAGGAGAGTGCCGTGTTCGGCAACTACCTGATCGGCCTGCGCGAAGGCCTCGAAGCCAGCCTGGTCGTCTGCATCCTGATCGCCTACCTGGTCAAGACCGGCCGCAGGGACAAGCTGCCGCCGGTGTGGATCGGCGTCGCCTCCGCCGTGGTGCTCAGCATGGTCTTCGGCGCCGTGCTGCAGTTCGGCTCGTCGCAGCTCACCTTCGAGGCCCAGGAGGCGCTGGGCGGCTCGCTGTCGATCATCTCGGTCGGGCTGGTCACCTGGATGGTGTTCTGGATGCGCCGCACCGCCCGGCACCTGAAGACCGAACTGCACGGCAAGCTGGACGCGGCCATCGCCATGGGCACCACGGCCCTGGTGGTCACCTGCTTCCTGGCGGTCGGCCGCGAGGGCCTGGAGACCGCGCTGTTCATCTGGTCGGCGGTGCAGGCCACCAACGACGGCTACAACCCGCTGATCGGCGCCGCGCTCGGCCTGCTCACCTCGGTGGTGCTCGGCTGGCTGTTCTACCGCGGCGCGCTGAAGATCAACCTGGCCAAGTTCTTCACCTGGACCGGCGCGATGCTGGTGGTCGTCGCGGCCGGCGTGCTCGCCTACGGCGTGCACGACCTCCAGGAGGCCGGCTGGCTGCCCGGCCTGCACAGCGTGGCCTTCGACATCAGCAGCACCATCCCCAAGGACAGCTGGTACGGCACCCTGCTCAAGGGCGTGTTCAACTTCCAGCCGGACCCGACGGTGCTGCAGCTCGTGGTCTGGCTGCTCTACCTGGTGCCGACCCTCGCCGTGTTCTTCGGCCTGTTCAGCGGCAAGGCGAAGCCCGTCGCCGCCAAGCCGGCCGCCTGACCCCTCCGTTCGGCGAACCGCCCCGCCCCGTCCGGCACCCCGCCGGGCGGGGCGGTGTCGTGTGCGGCGCTATATCCCGTACAGGCAGAGGAAGACGATGAGGGCGACCAGCCCGACGGCCGCGGCGATCCACGGGCCCGGCGCGAACTCCTGCCGGACGTACCCGGCTTCGTGCGTCTGCGACAGGTGCTGGGAGGCCTTCGCCTGCGCGCCGAACGCCGCCGACCTGCGGTAGCCGCAGCTCTCGCAGACCACGCGCCGGGTGTTGTTCCGCCCCGAGACGACCTTCACCGCGTGCTGGTGCCCGTGCGGGTCCTCGCCCGTGAACCGGCTGGTCTCCATGCCTTGGCCCCCTTCGCCTCGCCCCTGTGCGCGCGAGCATCCTTGCACGCACCACCGACAGCCGTGCCCCGGTGGGACCGGGATACGCCGGAGCCCCGGACGGTCGAGGACCGGCCGGGGCACCGGCGCGGGTGCGGGGGGGCGCCAAATCGCTCGTGATAGCCCCCCGGATGTCCAACCGGGCCGCCC
>NZ_JBHXTQ010000059.1:0-44296 GCF_042677305.1 Kitasatospora sp. NPDC127121
GACGCCAACAACAGGCCCGGACCAGCCACTACAAAAGACGAGGCCACAGCCCAAGAGCTGAAGCCTCGTCACGGTAAGCACCGTTGCAGTACTAGACGCCGACGGACTCCCGGACCGGGGCCGGTTCGGGGGCGGCGGTCTGCAGCTTGCTGCCCTCGACGTCGATGTCCGGTATCAGCCGGTCCAGCCAGCGCGGCAGCCACCAGGCGCGGCGGCCGAGCAGGGCCAGGACGGCCGGGACGATGGCCATCCGGACCACGAAGGCGTCGAAGGCGACGGCCGCGGCGAGGCCCAGGCCCATCATCTTGATCATCGGTTCGCCCATGCCGATGAAGCCCGCGAAGACGGCGATCATGATGAACGCGGCGGCGGTGACCACCCGGGCGTTGTGCCGGAAGCCGGTGACGATGGCCTCGTCGGGCTGCTCGCCGTGGACGAAGCCCTCGCGGATCCGGGTGACCAGGAACACCTCGTAGTCCATGGCGAGGCCGAAGACCACGCCGACCATGAAGATCGGCATCATGCTCATCACCGGGCCGGTCTGTTCGACGCCGATCAGGTTGGCCAGCCAGCCCCACTGGAAGACCGCGACGACCGCGCCGAGCGCGGCGGCCACCGAGAGCAGGAAGCCGAGCGCCGCCTTCAGCGGGACGAGCACCGAGCGGAACACCACCAGCAGCAGGACGACGGCGAGGCCGACGACCACCGCGAGGTAGGGCACCAGCGCGTCGGTGAGCTTCTGCGAGACGTCGATGTTCATCGCCGTCGTGCCGCTGACCAGGACCGTCGCCCCGGTGGTCGTCTTGAGGCCAGCGGCGTGGCCGCGGATCGCCTGGACCAGGTCCTTGGTCTCCGCAGCGCTCGGACCGGTGGACGGGACGGCGTTCAGCAGGGCGGTGTCCCCCGCCTTGTTGAACATCGGCGGGGTGACGGAGACCACGCCGGGCAGCCCGGAGACCGTCTTGGCGACCTCGCTCGCGGCGGCCTTCGGATCGGGCGTGCCCTTGACGTCCACCATGACGGTCAGCGGCCCGTTGAAGCCGGGGCCGAAGCCCTCGGACAGCAGGTCGTAGGCACGGCGCTGGGTCGTGGAGGTCGGCTTGGACTCGTCCCCGGGCAGGCCGAGCCGCAGGTCGAGCGCCGGGGCGGCGAGCACCCCGAGGCCGATCACGCCGCCGAGCAGCACCGCGAGCGGGCGCCGCAGCACGAACTTGGCCCAGCGGGAGCCGCCGTTCTCCTTCTTCGGCTGGACGGTGCCCTTGCGGGCCTTGCGGGGCAGCACCCGGCGGCCGATGAAGCCGAGCAGCGCGGGGACCAGGGTGAGCGCGACCAGGACGGCGATGACCACCGTGCCGGCCGCGGCCATGCCCATCTTGGCGAGCATCGGGATGCCGACCACCGAGAGCCCGGCCAGGGCGATCACCACGGTGAGTCCGGCGAACACCACAGCGGAGCCGGCGGTGCCGACGGCCCGGCCGGCCGCCTCCTGCGGGGTGTGGCCCTCGGCGAGCTCGGCCCGGAAGCGGGAGACGATGAACACGGCGTAGTCGATGCCGACCGCGAGGCCCAGCATCATCGCGAGCGTGCTGGTGGTGGAGGACAGGCCGAGCGTGCTGCCCAGCCCGGTGATCAGGGCCATGCCGAGGCCGACCCCGATCACGGCGGTGAGCAGCGGCAGGCCCGCGGCCACGAGTGAGCCGAAGGTGATCACCAGGACGACCGCGGACAGCGCCATGCCGATCATCTCGCTGCTGCCGCCGGCCTCGGGCTTGGCCATCAGCGCGTTGCCGCCGACCTCGACCTTGAGCCCGGCGTCCCGCCCGTGCTGGGCGGCCTGTTCGAGGGCGTCGGTGGCGCCCTTGGACAGCTCGCCCGCCTTGGCGGAGTAGCTGACGGTCGCGTACGCGGTGGTGCCGTCCTTGGAGACGGTGTTGGCCTTGAACGGGCTGACCGCGCCGGTGACCTCGTCGGCGTGGGCGAGCTCGGCGACCGTCCGCTCCACCGCCTGCTGGTTGGGCTCGGCGGTGATCTTCTGCCCGGACAGGGCGACGAACACCAGGCGGGCCGAGGCGCCGTCGGCGTGGCCGCCGGGGAAGCGCTCGTTCATCAGGTCGAAGGCCTTCTGCGCCTCCGTACCGGGCATCGCGAAGCCGTCGTCGGGTGCGGCGGGCGCCTTGGCCGCCAGGACTCCGCAGACCGCCAGCACGGCGACCCAGAGCAGGGTCACCAGCCGGCGTCGGACGAAGGCCCAGCGGCCCAGGCGGTACAGGAACGTGGCCACGGAAGAGTGGACTCCTTCGGATCTCGGTCAGCGTGCGCACCGCGGCCGCCCCGGCGCCTTTCGGCGCGGACCGCCCGCAGCATGGCCCATCCTTGATCGCCGGCCCCTCCTCCGTCGTCGTCCCTGCGCAGGCCGTTTGCGTACTGCGGACGCAGTACGGCCCCTCCCCGGACGGCGGAAGCGCATCAGCTGTGGCGGGAGCAGTCGGGCGCACTCCCGGCGGCGGCGACGGAGCGCTGACGGGGGCAGCGGCAGCGCGGCGACGGGGCCGGGCGCCGTCACCCGGGCGGGCGGCGACGACGGGCCGCGGCCCGGCGGGCGAAGTAGCGTGATGTGCCAGGCCCGACCCTTTTCCTGTGGTTCGGACCCATCTGACCCGATCGGTGCTGACCCCAGCCCGCCGCCGGAGGTGCCCATGGGCGTTCCAGCCGCCCGCATCGTGTTCGACGAATCCGACCGCGCGGCCGTCGCCGAGGCGGTGATGGAGATGCTCACCACCGGCGCCCTCACCCTGGGCCCGTGGACCGAGCGCTTCGAGCAGGCCTTCGCCGCCGAGCACGGCGCCTCGCACGCCGTCGCGGTGAGCAGCGGCACCGCGGCGCTGGAGGTGATCCTGCGCACGGTCGACGTCCGGGGCCGCGACGTCGTCGTGCCGGCCGTCACCTTCTACGCGACCGCCGGCGCCGTCCTGCACGCCGGCGGGCGCCCGGTGATCGCCGACGTCGACCCGGCCACCCTGGCGCTCTCCCCCGAGACGCTGGAGGCGGCCCTCACCCCGGATACCGCAGCCGTCGTACTCGTCCACATCGGCGGACTGATCGCCCCGCGGGTCGAGGAGCTGCGCGCGCTCTGCGACCGGCACGGCGTCCCGCTGGTCGAGGACGCCGCACACGCCCACGGCAGCAGCCTCGACGGGCGCAGCGCCGGGACGTTCGGCCTGGCCGGGGCCTTCTCGTTCTACCCGACCAAGGTCACCACCAGCGGCGAGGGCGGCCTGGTCCTCACCGAGTCGCCCGAGCTGCGCGACGAGGCCCGCACCTACCGCGACCAGGGCAAGGGCTCCTTCACCACCAACCACCACGTCCGGCTCGGCCACGCCTGGCGGATGAGCGAGCTCAGCGCGGCCGTCGGCGCCGTGCACCTGCGCCGGCTCAAGGAGTTCATCGAGACCCGCCGGGCCGTCGCCCGCCGCTACGACGAGGCGCTGGCCGGGCTCGACGGCCTGGAGCCGGTGCTCGAACCGCCCGGCTGCCGCGGCAACTACTACAAGTACGTGGCGCTGCTGCCGCCCGGGGTGGAGCGCGCCGCGTTCAAGCGGGCGGTCGCCGAGGAGTACGGGGTGCGGCTGTCCGGCGAGGTGTACGACCTGCCGCTGCACCTGCAGCCCGTCCTCGCCCCCTACCGGCGCGGGCCGCTGCCGGTCGCCGAGGACGTCTGCGCGCGGCAGGTGTGCCTGCCGGTGCACTCCGACATGACCGGGGACGAGACGGAGCAGGTCATCGAGGCCGTCTCGGCGGTGCACCGGAGACTCGCCGGATAGCCGGGGCGGGGTCGACCCGACCAGGCGGGCGCGCCGAGGCGCTCGACACGGAGTTCGAGAAGGCGCTCGACACGGAGCCCGACAAGGAGAGAGATCGTGCGGATAGCCGTCACCGGGGGATGTGGATTCATCGGGTCACACGTCGTGGACCACCTGCTCGCGGCCGGCCACGACGTCCTCGCGGTGGACACCACCGACAAGTACCTCAACCCCGACGCCGAACACGCCCGGCTCGACATCCTCGACCTCGCGGCCCTCACCTCCGCGCTGGCCGGCAGTGAAGTGGTGTACCACCTCGCCGCGATGGCCGACGTCGAACAGGTCTCCGCCGACCCGGTGCGGGCCGTGCGGACCAACATCGACGGCACCGAGGCCGTCCTGGAGGCCGCCCGGCGCAGCGGGCTGAGCCGCACCGTGCTGGCGAGCACCGTCTGGGTCTACGGCGCCGCTCTCACCGACGATCAACTCGACGGCGGGGAGCAGGAGTTGGACGAACACGTGCCGATCGAGCTGGAACACAGCGGCCACCTCTACGTGGCCACCAAGCTCGCCGCCGAGATGCTGGTGCACAGCTACCGCGAGCTGTACGGGCAGCACTTCACCATCCTGCGCTACGGCATCCCGTACGGGCCCCGGATGCGCGACGAACTGGTCGTCGCCCGGTTCGTCCAGGCCGCGCTCACCGGGCGGCCGATCACCATCGCCGGCGACGGGCGGCAGAGCCGCAACTTCGTCTACGTCGAGGACCTCGCCGACGCCCACGTCCGGGCCCTGTCCCCCGCCGCCGAGGACCAGACCTTCGCCCTGGAGGGCTCCACCGCCGTCTCGGTGCGCGACATCGCCGACACCGTCGACGACCTGCTGGGGCCGGTCTCGATCGAGCACATCGACGGCCGCAAGGCCGACTACACCGGGCGGCGGATCTCCTGCGCCCAGGCCAAGCGCCTGCTCGGCTGGTCTCCGCACACCAACTTCGCGGACGGCGTACGGAGTTACGCCGACTGGTACCGGGCCGCCGCGGCCGCCTCCGCCGCCTCCTGAACGGGCCGCCCGATGCCGCACGCCCTGCTCGTCTCCGGCTCCCTCGGCCAGGGCCACGACGTGATGGCCCAGGCCTGCGCCGACACCCTGCGGGCCCGCGGCTGGACCACCCACACGGTCGACGCGATGGCCCTGCTCGGGGAGCGCTCCGGCGCCGCCGGGGAGGCCGTGTTCCGGCGGCTGCTCGACCTGCCCGGCGTGTACGACGCCTTCCACTTCTCGGCGTTGCGGCCCGGCGCCCGGCTCGCGCTGCTCGCCGACGCGGCCGCCCGCAGCCGGCTCGTCCCGGCCCTGCGCCAACTGGTCGCGGTGCAGCGGCCGCAGCTGGTGGTCTCCGTGTTCGCCACCGCCACCTCGGCCGTCAACCGGCTGCCGCAACGGGACTTCCGGCACTTCGTGTTCTGCACCGACGTGACACCGCACCGGCTCTGGGTGCAGGAGGGCACCGACCTGTTCCTGGTCACCTCCGAGGTCGCCGCCTGCGCCGTCCGCCGCTACCGGCCGGACGCCGCCGTCACCGTCCTGCCCGCTCCGCTGCGGGAACCGTTCTACCGGCCGCCCGGCCGGGCCGAGGCGCGTGCCGAACTGGGCGTCCCGGCGGGCGGGCGGTGCGTGCTGCTGATGTCCGGCGCCTGGGGGCTCGGACCGCTCGCCCGCACCGCCGCCTCGCTCGCCGCCGCCGGTCCGCACGTGCTCGCCGTCGCCGGGCGCAACCGGGAGCTGGAACGGCGGCTGCGGGCCGCCGCCCGCCGGGAGCCGCGCCTGCACCCCTTCGGCTACACCGACCGGGTCCCCGCCCTGATGGCCGCCGCCGACCTCGTCGTCACCAGCTCCGGCGACACCTGTAGCGAGGCCCGCGCCCTCGGACGGCGACTGCTGCTGCTCGACGTCGTCCAGGGCCACGGTCGCGACAACCTCCAGCACGAGCTGGAACTCGGCCACGCCGACGTCGCCTCCGCCCACCCCGCCGAGGTGGTCCGCAACGCCCTCGCCGCCCTCGCCCGCCCCGGGCCCGCCCCCTCCCCCGGCGCCACCCCGGAGCCCTGGCGCACCGGGTTCACCGCGGCCCTGGCCCAGGTGGGGCTGGCGTAGCCGAGGGCCGGGGCGAGCAACACGGGAGTCCCGGCCGGGGTGGAGCCGTGCACCCGGGCGGGGGCCGGGGCCGGAGTTCGCTACCTGGCGCATACCTGTTCCATGCGAGTCCTTTACACTCTCCGAAGCCTCCGGACGGCCCCGGACAGCGGCCTCGCCCGCCGGCAGCGGCGGCCGTCCAGCCCAGGCCGGAGCACCCACCCCGGGGTGCCGCTCTCCCCGGGGACACACTCCTGCTCGAAGGAACCCCCTCGTGACCCCCGACCCGCACCGGCCGCCCGGGCCCCAGGCCGTACCGCCCCGCACCACGGCCAACCGGCTCGTCCGAGCCGCCGCCCTGCTGTTCGTACCGCCGCTCGCCGCGATCTGGCTGTGGCGCTCCCGCCGCCTGCACGTCGCCGCCAAGGTGGCGCTGACCTTCTGCTGCCTGATCGGCTCGCTCTTCTGGTTGGGCGTCATCACGGGGCCGAAGCCGGAGAAGGCGCAGCCGGTCGCGGCCCCGGCGACGACCGCCGCTCCGGCTCCGGCCGCTACGGCCACGGCCACGGCCACGACGGCGGCCACCCCGGCCGACGCCGGGTCCCCGACGCCGACCCCGAGCGCGACTCCCACTCCCGCTCCGAGCGCGACTCCAACTCCCGCTCCGAGCGCGACTCCAACTCCGAGCGCCGCGTCGGGTGTCATGCCCGACGTCGCCCAGCACACCGCCGGGGAGGCGCGTGCCCTACTGGTGGCGGCCGGTGTCGCAGCCGACCGGATCCAGGAGCACAGCCGCTACCTGGACCTCGTGCTGCCCGCCGACCACGACGCCTGGGTGGTGTGCGCGAACGTGCTCCAGCCCGGGAGCAAGCTGTACCCGGCGGTCTCTCCCGCGCTCCAGCTGGTGAAGCCGGGGGCTTCGTGCCCGGCGGACCGGTACGCGGCGCTCTACGCGGACGAACGCAACGACCCGTCCAGCCCGAACCACCAGGGCAACGCCGGCGGCAGTTCCACTGGCGGGTCGTCGGGCGGAACGTCAGGCGGAACGTCAGGCGGGGGCTCGGACACGAACTCGGACGGGGCGTCGGGTGGCGGTTCCCAGGGCGGTGCCGGCGGCAGCGCCTACTACAAGAACTGCGACGCGGTGAAGGCCGCCGGCAAGGCCCCCCTGCACCGGGGCGACCCCGGGTACCGGTCCGGCCTGGACCGCGACAACGACGGCGTCGCCTGCGAACGCTAGAAGACGCCGAGCAACGCCACACGGCGAAGCCCCGCCTCGGTCGAGGCGGGGCTTCGCCGTCCGCCCGGCGCTCGGCGGCGGGCGCGATGCCGTCAGCCGCGGGCGGCCCCCGGGACGGCGTGGTCGCGGAGCGGGCCGAGGGTGAGGGAGTGGGCGCGGCAGTGGGCGGCGATCAGCGGAAGGGCGGCGAGGGTGGCCCGCCAGGAGTCGGGGGCGGAGGTGCAGTCGGAGTCGTGCAGGAGGAGGGTCGCGCCGCCGGTGAGGCCGGGGCGGGCGGTCGCGTAGACGGAGGCCCCGGTCGCCTCCGCCGTCCAGTCCCGGCCCCAGGCCGTCCACAGCACCGGGCGCAGGCCCAGCCGCCGGGCGGCCAGGGCCGGGCCCGCCGTCAGCACCCCGTACGGCGGGCGGTACCAGTGCGGGCGCACCCCGCACAGCGCGGTCACCGCCTCGATCGCGTGGCGCAGTTCGCGCAGGTCACGGGCCGGGGCCGGGTACCACTGCGGCCGGTGGTGCCAGCCGTGGACGGCCACCTCGTGGCCGCGCAGCACCAGCTCCCGGCCGAGGGCGGGGGCGCGCTCCAGCATCGAACCCAGCAGGAAGAAGGTGGCCCGGACACCGCCCAGCGCGTCCAGCGCATCCAGGATCTCCGGGGTGCTGCGCGGGTCGGGGCCGTCGTCGAAGGTCAGGGCGACGTGGCGCGGGTCGGCACCGAGGCCTGCGGTTCGACGGGCCAGCGTGCGGCGCAGTGTCGGGAGGCGCACCGCCGCCGGGGCCAGGTGCGCGAACTCCGCCGCGGCCGCCGCCGCGAGCACCCGGGTGGCGATGTTCACCGGGCTCACCCGAAGCGGGAGGCCATGCGCCGGAACACGCCCGGCGCCACGCCGTGGATCCGGGCCGGGAAGCCGAGCCAGTGCGGCACGAAGAGCCGGTCGCGACCGGTGGTGATGGTCGCGACCACGGTGTCGGCGACCCGCTCCGCCGGCACGGGCCGTGGCCGCTCCCGCTGGTAGGGCGTGCCGCGCCGGTCGAAGAACGGGGTGTCCACCGGGCCCGGCAGCACCAGGCGCACCCCCACCCCGGTGCCGCGCAGCTCATACCAGAGGCTCTCCGCGAACATCGCCAGCCCGCCCTTGGTCGCCGCGTACCCCGACTCGTCGCGCACGCCGACCTGGCCGGCCATCGAGCCGAGCAGCACGATCCGGCCCCGGCGGCGCTCCAGCATGCCCGGCAGGAGCAGGCGGACCAGCCGCAGCGGGGCAGCGAAGTTGACCTCGATCATCCGGTCCAGGACGTCCGAGGGGGTGTCCGCGAACGGTCCGCGCCACCCCAGGCCCGCACTGGCGACCAGCGCGTCCACCCGGCCGGCCTCCGCGAGGGCCGCCTCCGCGAGCCGGCTCGGGCCGTCCGGTTTGCTCAGGTCCTCGGGCAGGACGCGGCCACCGGTCCGGGCGGCGACCTCGTCCAGGCGGGCGCCGTCCGTACCGGACAGCAGGGTCCGCCAGCCGGCGTCGGCCAGGCGGACGGCCGTGGCCAGGCCGATGCCGGAGGAGGCGCCGGTGACGAGCACGACCGGAGGGTCGGCGGGCCCCGGCCGTCGGGGGCCCGGCTGGGCTTCGTCCGCCATCGCGCACCTGCCGCTCCGTGGGCGTTCAACCGTCCGATTTGTCCGGCAAGTCACCTTCGCACGGCGGCGCCGCCCGGGCTACCGGGGCGGGACGGCCGGCTCGGACTCCGCCTCCGGGCCCGGGCCGGGGCCGGGTTCAGGGTCCCGGTCCGCCACGCCCGGCCGCGCACCGGCCACCTCTGCGGACTGCCCCTCCAACTCCCCGAACCTGGACAGCAGGAAGGTGCCGCCCACCGCCACCGCGAAGCCCGCCAGCGCGCACCACTCGAACCCCGGACGCGCCGCGTCGCCCAGCGCCGCCACGCCCACCAGCGCCGGACCGAAGGTCTCGGCGACCGTCCCGGCGGCGGTCGCGGCCGTGACCGTGCCGCGCTGCAGAGCCAGCGCGTACGCCAGGTAGCCGCCGAGGCCGCCCACCACGAGCGCGTACGCCGCCGGGTCGGTGAGGACGGTGACCAGGCTCGACGCGTCCAGCACCCGCACCGCCAGGCTCGTCACCCCGAACCCCACCCCCGCCAGCAGCCCAAGCCCGGCCGCCGCCACGGTGCCGGCCCGGCGCACCAGGACGAGGGTCAGCAGCAGCATCACGGCCGTCGTCGCGAGCAGCGCCCAGTGGAACAGCGGCGGGGCGTGCTCCCGGCCCTCCCGGCCCGACCCCAGCGCCAGCAGCGTCAGGCCGACCACCACGGCGACGATTCCGACCGCGTCCCCCCGGCGCAGCCGTGCCCCGAGCAGCCGGACGGCGGCGAGCGCCGTCACGGCCAGGCTCGCATTGGTGACGGCCTGCACGAGGAACAGGGGCAGGCTGCGCAGCGCCACGATGCTCAGCGCGAAACCGACGATGTCCAGCACGGTGCCGAGCAGGAACTCCCACGAGCGCGCCAGCGCGGCCAGCAGCCCCGCCCGCACCCGGTCCGCCTGCGGCGCCGACCGCGCCCCACGCGCCTGGAACACCGCCCCGAACCCGAAGCACACGGTCGCGACCAAGGCGGTGGTGAGTCCCAGCAGCATGCCTCTCCCAGCCTCACGGGCAGCATCGATCCACCACCAGTCTGTCCCCGGGGCGGCGAGGCCGCACGGGTGGAGCGGGTGGGGGCGGCGCGGCCGGCGGGGTCAGGGTTTGAGGGCCACGGCCGCGTAGGCGGCGGCTTCGGGGGCGGTGGCCGGCGGGTCGGTGGGGGTGGGACGCCAGTGGGGGGTGGGGACGATCCCGGGGGCGATGAGGCTCCAGCCGTCGAAGAAGCGGGTGAACTCGGGGAGCGTGCGGGCCTGGGCGGCGGTGCCGGCGGATTCGTAGATCCGGACCAGGCCAGCGATCTCGGCCGGGGCGAAGTCGGGGGTGACGTGGGTCATCACCAGGGCGCTGCCGGGGGCGAGGGCCGCTTTGAGGTGCTCGACGAGCTCGTGGGCGCCGTGGGTGTCGGGGACGAAGTGCAGGAGGGCGTTGAGGGAGAGCGCGACGGGCCGGGTGAGGTCGATGGTGTCGCGCAGGCCGGGTGAGGCGAGGAGCCGGGCGGGGTCGGTGACGTCGGCCTCGACGTAGGCGGTGCGGCCTTCGGGGGTGCCGGTGAGCAGGGCCTGGGCGTGTGAGAGCACGATCGGGTCGTTGTCGGCGTAGACGACGCGGGCGCACGGTTCCACGCTCTGGGCGACCTCGTGGAGGTTGGGCGGGGTGGGGATGCCGGTGCCGATGTCGAGGAACTGGTCGATGCCGGCCCGGGCGAGGGCACGGGTGGAGCGGTGGACGAAGGACCGGTTGGCGCGGGCGGCGACGCGCAGCCAGGGTCCGAGGGCGAGTGCGTGCCCGGCGGCCTCGCGGTCGGCGGCGAAGTTGGTGAAGCCGCCGAGGTAGTAGTCGTACATCCGGGCCGAGTGCGGCATGTTGAGCCGCAGGTCGACTCCGTCGTAGAGGCTCATCGCGTTCCCCTTGGCGTCGCGGACACCTGTCGATTGGTGCCCACCGTATCCGGAGGTCAGGCGCGGTCCGCCGCATTCCAACCGTTCGGCTGATCCGATGGGATGACAATCCGTATTCGGGATGCGGCCTGGAGTGACGAGCCGGATGGACTGAGGATGGGCGCAGACAGCCCGACCCTCGAGTGGACCGCCGAGCTGCCGGCGGCCACGGAAAGCAGGCTCGATGACGATCGACAGGGGCGCCCCCGTGCGCGGGTACCGGGGAGGGCCCACGCTGGAGCGCGCCGACGGCCCGGAGTCGGACCGGGAGGCCGGTGGCGACCTCGGCCTGCGGCTGGACCTCACCTACGCGTCGTTCTGCGAGACCCATGAACCCGCCTGGCACGCCCTCGCGTTGACCAGGATAGGCGGCCAGGCGGACGCCGCGCTGGTGGTCGAGGCCGTGAAGGCGGACCTGGCCCGCTGCTGGCCGCAGGTGCTGCGGTTCGAGGAGCCGGCCGCGTACGCCTGGCGGTTGGCGAACCGGCACGTCTCGGACTGGATGTCCGCCGAGGAACCGGTGGCGGTGGAGGCCGTCACCTTCGCCGCGGTGATCGGCGCTTTCAAACAGGTCGCGAACGGGCTGCTGCACAGCGAGGCGGACGAGGTGCGGCTGTACGCGGCGATCCTCGAACTCCCGGACCGGCAGCGGGATGTGATCATCCTGCGGTACCTGCTGGGCCTGCACGTCAAGGTGATCGCGGCCTACCTGGGGCGGCCGGTGGCGACGGTGCACTCCAACCTCCGGCACGCCCGGGAGCGACTGGCGCGCCGACTCGGGGTGGGCGAACTGCCGGACAGCTCCGGCGAACCGGCCGACCGCGCGGGTGAACTGCCGGACCGCGCGGGTCAGCTGTGACGCCCGGGCCGGAAGCGGACCCGCCCGACGGGGCGGGCGCGAGCGGTGGGGCGGGCACGAGCGGCGGGGGGCGTGCGGTGGTTCACGTGCCCCGGCCGAAACGCGCGCACGCCGAGCGCATCGCAGCACTGCGCCAGGCCCGGCTCACGGCCGCGCCGACACACCTGCCGTCGGAGTTCGAGCAGGCCGCCTTCGAACTGGGCCTGGTGGTGGCCCTGGTGCTGGGCGCGCCGGACGCCTCCCGGGGGCTCGACCTCCTGGTGAACGCCCGCCGGATCCAGCCCGAGGGGGCGGAGGTGTTCGCCGCGCTGCTGTACGCGACCGGGCGGGAGGAGGGCGCCGAGTTCTGGTGGCGCTTCGCCGCCGGATCGGGCTGCGGCACGGCGGCGTACTGCCTGCACCTGCACCATCTGAAGCTCGGCGAGAACGACGACGCCGACTACTGGCGGGCCTGGTCGGACCAGCTGGCGGCGGCCGTACGCCCCTCCGGGCCGATGCCGTTGCGGATGACCAGGCCGCTGCTGCCGGACGACGTGCGGCGCGACATCCTGTCCCGGGTCCACCACGGGCTGGCGCCGCAACTGCCGCCGCGGCTGGTCGCGGTGATCGACCGGCTGCCGGTGCAGGGCGACGAGGACGAGGAGGAGGTGCCGAGCCCGTGGGGGCTCACCTCGGGGGCGACCTCGGTGTGTTCGTGGGACGTCCGGTGGGACGGCGAGGACCCGTTGGAGTGAGCCGACCGCGTCTGCCCGTCCTCCCCCCGTTCAGGTGAGCGCCGCCTGCCGGGCGGCGATGTCCGGGTCGCGGCCGCCGCCGGCGGTGACGGTCTCCGCCCCGGGGCCGGTGTGCCGGACGACGTAGTGGTGCGGCGCCATCGCCGTGTCGCGGCCGGGCAGGGCGGCGACCACCGCGTGGTGGGCGACGGCCGGGGTGAGTTCGTGGTCCGCGCTGGTCAGCCTGGCGGTCAGCCTTCCCTCGTCCAGCGCCAGTTCGATGTCCGCCCGCGCGCCGAGGGCGGCCTCCAGCAGGGCGCGGACGGCGGCCAGGTCGATCCAGGAACCGTCGACCAGGTGCCACTCCCCGCTCCGGCCGGGGGTCGGCACGCCGCCGACGCCGGGCAGGGCGTCGAGCGGCACGGGCCCGCGGGCGGCGGCGGCGAGGACGGCGAGCAGCGCCCGCGCGAACCGGTCGGTCTCGTCCGGGTCCAGCACCTGCGGGCAGCTGATCAGGGCGAAGTCGAGGCTGCCGCTGATCCGCAGGATGGTGAACATCAGCCGGACCGGCAGCGGCGGGGCGGGCACCCGGGTCAGTTCGGGGTCGGCGGCCGCGGCGGGTTGGGCGTCGGCGACGGCCGCGGGGATGGTCAGGCTCAGGTCGTTGACCACGACATGCCGGGGGAAGCGGCTGCCGCGCAGGTGGGCGCAGTCCTCGATGAGCCGCCAGACCTGTTCGGCGTCCAGGGTGCTGTGCCAGTAGGCGCTCAGCGAGGCCGCCTTGGCCCGGCCGATCAGCTGGTCGAGGTCGGCCGCCCCGGTGTCGAGCCGGATCAGGGCGTCCTGCGCCAGGGTGCCGACGTGGTCGACCAGGGCGGCGCGCTGGCGGTTCGCGGAGAGCGCCGAGAGCGCCAGCTCGGTACGGCCGGACCGGTGCGTGACGAGCGCGGCGAAGGCGGCGAGCAGGACGACGGACGGGCTCGCGCCGGTGCGGCGGCAGACGGCGGCGAGGTCCTCGGCGGCGGTGCGGGAGCGGACCAGGACGGCCGAGTGGTCGCGCGGGGGGCCGGTGATCCGCGCGTCGGCGAACACCACCTGCGGGCCGGTGGCGAGGCTGCGGGCCCAGTACCGCAGGGCGGCGGCCGACTTGCGGCGGCCCTGCGCGCTCCGTTCCGCGTCCGCGATCCGCAGCGGGGTCGGGGCGGTGACCGGCGGGAGGTCCTTGCCGGCGGCGAGGTCCAGCCAGTCCTGGATCAGCAGCACAGTGGCGGCGCCGTCGGCGCCCGCGTGGCAGATCACCGCGACCAGCCGCAGCAGTCGCTCCCCGCCGGCGACGAGGGTGACGCGCAGCCGCGGGGCGGCGGCCAGGTCGAACGGAACGGCGACGTCGGCTCGGCCCAACTCCGCTGCGAACGCGTCCAGTTGGGCGCCGTCGCGATCGCCCGCCTCGATCACGGTGACGGTGAACCGGCCTTCCGGGTGCACCACTTGGCGCTCCGGGAAGCCGTCCGCGCCGGGGCCGGCGGGGAAGGAGGTGCGCAGCGACTCGTGCCGTTCGACGAGCCGGCGTAGGGCGGTCAGCCCGGCCGACACCGAGGTGCCGTCCGGGACGGGCCAGAGCGAATCCTTGTTGATCTGCTCGGGGGCGTCGCGCCCGATACACCGGATCATGTTGTCCTGGCCGAGCGTGAGCGGCCCCGAACCGCCGGCCGAGTCGTCGACCGGGGCCGCGTACCGGACCTCGATCCGCCTACTGCTCTGTGTCTCGCCGTACGGGGTCACGTCGTACGCGCCTTTCGGCTCGCCGGGAAGGGTTCAGCGGGGGTGCGATCGGGACGCTACCAGCGACCTCACATGCTGGTCCAGACCAATCGCCTACCAAACCGATGGTTCATCAATTCCTGTGCGAGACAGGAGAGTTGGCATGAACCGAACCATGGCTACGGAAGGGTCAACGTGCTCAGCACGCCGAGCCGGCGGTCCAGGTCGGCGACCAGGACGGGGCGCCCCTGCGCCCGCCAGGCGGGCAGCTGCTCGGCGAGCTCCGCCCAGGCCCCGGTGAACGGCTGGGCGGCCGCACCGTCGGCACCGGCCAGCCCGGGGCCGAGCACGAGCGCCGGGTCGGGCCCCAGCTCGGCAGCCCGATCCCGCACCACCGTGTCCGACAGCCCGGCACCAGGTATCTGATGGATCGTCATATCAGGCCCGGGGGCCTCCTCGCAGACCAGCACCACCACACCGTGCCGCTCCGGAAGCGACACCGGCGCGGCCGGCTCGTGGTGCAGCGCGGTCTGCTCGGCGAGCACCACGACCGCCCGACGGCAGGATCCGGTGCGGTGGTAGTCGACCGCGAGGCGCAGCGCGGTGAAGGCCGCGGCGACGCCCTGGTCGCAGACCGCGAAGGCGAGCGGCGTGCCCGGACAGGACCGGCTGAGCGCCAGCGAGGACGGCGCGCCCGGTCGGACGTCCGGGGTGTCGAAGGCCAGGATCAGCAGGTCGACGGGCTCGTCCTCGGCGAGCGCCTCGCGCAGCAGGTCGGCGGCCAGCTCCTCGTAGGAGTGGCCGACGCCCTCGCGCAGCAGGTCCTCGCGCAGCGGCAGGCCGTAGGGGCGGACGAGGTCGGAGACGAACACCCGCAGATCCGGGTGGAACGAGGCCTCCGAGCGCCCGTCGAAGCGCCGCGCGAGCACCCGGGTGATCCGCAGGCCGTGGTCGGCCACCTGGTCAGTCCTCGGGGATGACGTGTCCGGCGACATAGTCGGCCAGCTTGGTGACCGAGCGCAGGTCGTCCTCGGTGATCTGCTCGACGTCCACCTGGATGTCGAGCGACTCCTCCAGTTCCAGGATGAGCTCGATGGTGCCGGCCGAGGTCAGGCCGAGATCGTCGAAGAGGCAGGCGTTCTCGGGGATCTCGGGCAGTTCGCGCTTGAGGACGCGGGGCAGCAGTTCGCCGATGCCGGTGCGGATCCGCTCGCGCAGCTCGGGGTCAGTGGTCTGGACCACAGGTTCTGACATGGGTGTCCCGTCCCGTCGTACGTGGGAGAGTGGTCTGGCATGGGAAGGATGGACGAAGCCGACGCTTCGTCAGCAGCGGACCGCCATCGCGGAGAACGTGGCTCCGACACCGGCGGCGGCGATCAGGTAGTGGTCGCCGCGGCGCAGCAGCCCCCGCGTGGTGGCGGTGTGAAGATTGATGAGGCTGTCCGCAGCGAAACTGTGCCCCACCGACAGCACGTTGTCCAGCACCACCTTGTCGAGCGGATAGCCGATCCGGCGCGCTATCATCCGCCACGACGCCTGGTTGACGTTGTGCGGAAGCACCGCGGCCAGGTCGGAGAGGTCCAGACCTGCCTCGTCCAGGGCGACCTCGATCGCCTCCACCATCACGTTCGGGTACTCGCGCTGGTAGCGGGCCAGGAGGTCCGCGTCCTCGGCCAGTCGGCCGTCGAACTCCGGGCGCTGGCGCACCGCGAAGGAGAGCACCCGGTGGCGCTCGCCGTCGGCGCTCACCAGACAGGCGGCCGCGCCCTCGGCGAAGATACCGGTCTCGGGCACCACCTGGGCGTCCTTGGTGAAGGTCTTCTCGCCCGCCAGGATGAGCGCCAGCGCCCGCGGGTCGGGCTCGGCGGCGAGCAGCCGGCCGGCCAGGTCGATGGCCAGCAGGCCCACCGCGCACGCGTGGTGGGTCACCGTGAAGGCGTTGGCGTGCGCGAGGCCATGCGGGGCGAGCAGGTCGTGCAGTGGGTTGAGCGGGTAGGGCACCGCCACCGGCATGCTGCGCGCGTGGATCACGAAGCGGACGTCCCGTTCGCGTCCGCGCAGCTCAGGCAGGTTGTCGAGGGCGGAGTCAAGCAGGTCGGGCAGCGTCCCGGACGGGTCCAGACGGAGCTGGTCCAGTCCGTGGAAGCGGCGGAAGAGTCGAAGTTGACGTGGGGTCAGGCCGATCCGCTCACCAACCGCCTCGATGGGCACGGCGTGCGGGGGGAGGTGAACGGCCACTGCCTCCAGTGCTGTCACGCGGGCTAGTATTCCGACGCCCGCCTGGTCGCACAAGTGATCTCGGGCCCCTTCACCGTCGCGTTCGTCTCCGAGGCCGCCGAATCCGCCTCCGGGGCGGGCGCGTTCACCCCCGTGCCGTCGAGCAGGTGGGAGACCCCCTTCGATGTCCGATGCCATTTCTCACACGTCGTCCGACCGTGAACCGCACCACCCCGCCGCGCCGTTGCACCCCGAGCTGGTCGCGCTGCTGGTCGAGGCCGCCGGGGCGCCCCCCGGCTGGGCCGACCGGCTGACCCCGGACGCCCGGCTGGACGGCGACCTGCTGCTCGACGAGGGCGAGCTGGCCGCGCTCGCCGAGCGCCTGCGCGAACGCTTCGGCCCGGCCGCCGACCTGGCCCGGCTGCGCGCCGGGCTGGACCTGGCCGCCCTGGAAGCGCTGACCGTCGCCGACCTGCAGAAACTGATCCCCGAGGAGGGTGCACGATGACCCGGTTCCTGCTGGTGATGCCCCCGTTGACCGGGCACATCAATCCCGCGGCGGGCATCGCCGCCGAGTTGACCGCGCGCGGACACGACGTCGCCTGGACCGGCACCGAGTCGGTGCTGCGCCCGCTGCTCGGCCCCCAGGCCCAGGTGCTCGGCACCGGCACCCGGGCGTTCCGAGCGCAGGGCGGGCACGGGCTCGCCGCGCTGCGTTCGCTGTGGGAGGGCTTCATCGTCCCGTACGCGCGGTTCACCGCGAAGCCGCTGGACGCGATCGTGCGGGAGTTCCGGCCGGACGTCCTGCTCGTCGACCAGCACACCCCGGCGGGCGCGCTGGCCGCCCACCGGCACGGCCTGCCGTGGGCGAGCTTCGCGCCCGGGGCGATGGAACTGGGCCGGCCGTACCGGGCATTGCCGCAGGTGGAGGCCTGGATGACCGGCCTGCTGCGCGGGTTGTGGGAGCGCGCCCGGCTGCCCGCGCAGGAGTACGTGGACCCGCGCTTCTCGCCCGCCCTGGTGCTGGCGACCACCGGCCCCGCGCTGACCGGTGACGACGCGCCGCCCCCGCACCACGCGCTGGTCGGGCCGGTCCAGTCCGCCCGGCCGGCCGATCCGGACTTCCCGTGGGAGCGGCTGCTGCCCGGGCGCCGACGGGTGCTGGTCACCATGGGCACGCTGGCCGGCGAGCTGGGCGCGGACTTCCACGCACGGGCCGCCCGGGCGCTGGAGCTGTGCGGCGACGACGTGCAGCCGGTGTTCGCCGCCCCGCGCGAACTGCTGCCCGAACTGCCGCCGCAGGCCGTCGCGGTGGACCGGGCGCCGGTGCTGGAGCTGATGGCGCGCGGCGCGCTGGACGCGGTGCTGTGCCACGGCGGGATGAACACCGTCGGCGAGGCCCTGACGCACGGCCTGCCGCTGGTCACCGCACCGATCCGGCACGACCAGCCGTTCGTCGCGGCGCAGGTGGCGGCGGCCGGGGCGGGGCTGCGGGTGCCGTTCGCCCGGGTGACGCCGGAGCGGCTGGCGCAGGCCCTGCGGGCCGTCCTGGACACGGCCGACTACCGGCGCGGCGCGGTCCGGGTCGGCGAGGCGCTGCGCGCGGGCGGCGGGGCGGCCACGGCCGCGGACCGGCTGGAGGGCCTGGCGGCCCGAGCCGGGCGGGACTTCCGGCAGCCGCTACCGGGGGCCCTGTAGCAGACCGGAAGATCAACGTCCATTGGTCTAGGCCATTGTCTCCGGGCCGGGGTTCGCCCTAGGGTGGCGCCCAGCACCGCCTTCGCAGGTGCCGAGCACCGCCTTCCCAGGTGCCGTGGCAGCCCATCCCAGCACGGGAGTTCCGGTTGATCGAGACCACGGGACTGCGCAAGTCCTATCGCAAGAAGATCTCCCGCAAGAGCGGCGAGAACCCCACCGTCGACGCTGTGCGCGGCATCGACCTGTCCGTCGACGCGGGCGAGATCTACGGTTTCCTCGGGCCCAACGGCGCCGGGAAGACCACCACCCTGCGCATGCTGGCCACCCTGATCCGCCCGGACGGCGGTCAGGCCAGCATCGCCGGGGCCGATCTCTTCACCGACCCGGCCGGTGTACGCCGCCGGATCGGCTACGTCGCCCAGGGCGGCGGCACCACCGACACCGTCAGCGCCCGCGAGGAGCTGGTGCTCCAGGCCCGGATGTACGGCGCCGCCAAGGCGCAGGCCGTCCAGGCCGCCGAGGGCGCGCTCAAGGCCTTCGACCTGGCCGAATTCGGCGACCGCCCGTGCGCCACCTACTCCGGCGGCCAGCGCCGCCGGGTGGACATCGCGCTCGGCGTCATCCACGAGCCCCGGGTGCTGTTCCTGGACGAGCCCACGGTCGGGCTGGACCCGGCCAGCCGGGCGTACGTGTGGGAGGAGATCCGCCGGCTGCGCACCGAGGGCATGACCGTCGTCGTCACCACCCACTACCTCGACGAGGCCGACGCCCTGTGCGACCGGGTCGCGATCGTCGACCACGGCCAGGTGGTGGCCGAGGGCACGCCCGAGGTGCTCAAGCGCGAGATCTCCGGCGACGTCGTGCTGCTCGGACTGGAGCCCGGAGAGGGCGTCGCCGAGCGGGCCGCCGAGGTGCTGCGCCCGCAGCCCTACCTGCACCGGCTGGAGTTCAGCGGGGAGGACGGACTGCGGCTCTACCTGGAGGACGGCGCGGCGGCCATCCCGCAGCTGCTGCGCGCGCTGGACGGGGCGGGCGTGACGCCCGGCACCGTCCAGCTCCAACGCCCCAGCCTGGACGACGTGTTCCTGGCCCGCACCGGCCGTTCGCTCCAGCAGTCCTGATCCGCCCACTCCTGGGGAGACCATGAAGCTCGCCCGCGACACCTGGCTGGTCTTCCAGCGCCAGGTGCTGCTGATGATCCGCACCCCGATCTGGATCGCCGTCGGGATCATCCAGCCCGTGCTCTACCTGCTGCTGTTCGCCCCGCTGCTGAAGAAGGTGCTCGTCCCCGGCGGTACCAGCAGCTACGCCGACACCTACCAGGTGTACGTGCCGGGCCTGTTGGCGGTGCTGTGCATCTTCGGCGGACTGTTCACCGGCTTCAGCCTGCTCGGCGAGCTGAAGGCCGGCATCATCGAGCGCGCCCGGGTGACGCCGGTGAGCCGGCTGGCGCTGCTGCTCGGGCGGGCGCTGCGGGAGATGGTGGCGCTGCTGGTGCAGGCCGTCCTGATCACCCTGATCGCGCTGCCGTTCGGGCTGCGGGTGAGCCCGCTGAACCTGCTGCTCGCCTACCTGCTGCTCGGGCTGCTGGCGCTGATGACCTCGGCGATCTCCTACGGCATCGCGCTGATGGTGCCGACGGACGCGGCGATGGCACCGGTGGTGAACACCCTCGCGCAGCCGATCGCGCTGCTCTCGGGGGTGCTGCTGCCGCTCACCCTGGCGCCGCACTGGCTGCAGCAGACCGCCAAGTGGAACCCCTTCTACTGGGCGGTGGAGGGCATGCGCGCACTGTTCTCCGGCCACCTCGGGGACAGTGCGGTGTGGCAGGGCCTGCTGGTCGTCGTGGTGATGACCGTGCTGTCGGTGTACTGGTCGGCCCGGTTGTTCTCCACCCGGGTGCGCTGAGACACAGCGCACGAGGATGGGACACATGCACGAGGAGGGGCCCGGCTCGCGAGCCGGGCCCCTCCTGCTGTGGCGAGCGTCGCTCAGGAAGCGATCGCCCAGGAGGCGATGAACGCCGCCAACTTGGCCACACCGTCGATGATCTGAGCCTGCGTCAGTGAACTGATCGAGAGCCGCAGCCGGCGCTCCCCGCCGCCCGCCGGGTAGAACGGCGCCATCGGCGTCCACAGCACCCCGTACCCGCGGGCGCAGCGCTCCATCGCCGCGTCGTCGGCGGCGAACGGGACGGTCAGCACCGCGAAGAAGCCGCCCTCGGGCCGGTTCCAGGACACGCCCAGCCGGCGCCGCTCGGAGGCCGGGAAGTGCCGGTCCAGCTCCCGCAGCAGGGTGTCCATGCCGGCCGCGTAGTGGGCCGTGGCGGCGGCGTTGGCGGCACGCAGCCGGCAGTCGTGGCGCAGCAGCATGCCGCCGATGACGGCCTGGCTGAGCGCGGGTGTGTTGACCGTCGTCATGCTCTTCAGCTTGGCCAGTTCGTCCGCCAGCAGGGTGCGCCGCCCGCCGGGGCCGGCCACCTCCTGGTCGGCCACGACGTAGCCGAGGCGGGCGCCGGGGAAGCAGGTCTTGGCGAAGGAACCCAGGTAGACCACCTGGCGGCGGCGGTCGAGCGCCTTGAGCGTCGGCCGCTCCCCCGGGTCACGGGCGAAGAAGCCGTACGGGTTGTCCTCGATGACGAGCAGGCCCTCCTCGGCGGCCGCCTCCAGCAGCCGGGTGCGGGCCGCGACGGGCATGCTGGTGCCCGAGGGGTTGGCGAAGTCCGGGACGACGTAGAGGGCGCGCGGGCGGCGGCCCTCGGCCCGCACGGCCCGGGCGGCGGCGCGCACGGCCTCCGGGTCGGGGCCGCCGGCCGGGCCCTCGGGGACGGGCAGGGTGGTCAGGTCGAGCAGCCGGGCGGCGCCGGTGACGCCGACGTAGCAGGGCGAGCTGACCAGCAGGACGTCGTCCGGGCCGGCGCACAGGGCGCGCAGGGTGAGCAGCATGCCCTCCTGGGCGCCGACCGTCAGCACCAGGGCCTCGGGGGCCACCTCCAGGCCCTCGTCGTTGGCGAGGGCGCGGGCGACCAGGTCGGCGATGATCCCCTTGGTGGGGCCGTACTGGAACAGCGCGGTGCGCACGGCGTCCCGGTCGAGGCCGCGGGCCGCCAGGTGGGCGAGGTAGGTGTCCAGGTAGGCGGGGACGTCCTCGGGTTCGAAGAAGCCCTCGTAGGGGCGGCCGGGGGCGAAGGAGACGGCGTCGGGGTAGCGGGTGGTGACCTCGTTGAGGAAGGTCATCGCGTCCAGCAGCGGGTCGGCCAGGCTGGCGTGCAGGTCGGCCAGGGGCAGGGGCTCGGGCGCGCTCACCGCAGGGCCTCGCGCAGCCGCTCGGCGGCGTAGCGCTGGGCGTCGGCGGCCGCGTCCAGGGTGCCGGTCATGGCGAAGAAGCCGTGCGGCATGCCGTCGTAGCGGCGGCTCTCCACCGGCACCCCGGCCGCGCGCAGCGCCTCGGCGTACTGCTCGCCCTCGTCGCGCAGCGGGTCGTACTCGGCGGTGATGACGGTCGCGGGCGGCAGTCCGGCCAGACCGGGGGCGCGCAGCGGGGAGGCGTGCGGGTGGGCGCCGTCGGCGGGGTCGGCCAGGTAGTGGCCCCAGTACCAGTCCACCGAGCGGCGGTTGAAGAGCATCGGGTCGTCGTGCTCGCGCAGCGAGGGGGTGTCGGCGGCGTGGTCGGTGTTGGGGTAGACGAGCAGCTGGTGGCGCAGGGCCGGGCCGTTCTCGTCGCGGGCGATCAGGGCGAGGGCGGCGGTGAGGTTGCCGCCGGCGCTGTCGCCGCCGACGGCGAGCCGGCCCGGGTCGACGCCGAGTTCGCCGGCGTGTGCGGCGAGCCAGTACAGCGCGGCGCGGCAGTCCTGGACGGCCGCGGGGAAGGGGTGTTCGGGGGCGAGCCGGTAGCCGACGGAGGCGGTGACGCAGCCGGCCGCGTTGGTCAGCCGGCGGCAGATCGCGTCGCTGGTGTCGGGCGAGCCGAGGGCCCACCCACCGCCGAACAGATAGAGCAGGGCCGGCAGTTGACGGCCGGGCGGCTCGGGACGGTAGAGCCGTAGGGCGAGTTCGCCGCCCGGTCCGGGGATGCGGTGCTCCTCGACGGCGGCGACCGGCTCGGGGCTCCCGGCCGCGGCGCGGATGTCGGCGAGGTCGGCGGCGCGGGCCTCGGCCAGGGTGAGGGTGTAGAGCGGCGGCGCACCGCTGCTCGCGCGCCGGGCGCGCAGCGCCTCGGCCTGGGGGTGCAGGGGCATGGGGTGGTCCCGTTCGGTACAGATTCGGCACAGATCCGGTGCGGGGGCGTCGGCGGGCGGACTCAGGGCCTGAGGAGCTGAGGGCCTCAGGACCCGAGGGCCTGACGAGCCTAGGGGTCTACGGGCCTAACGGTCGGCTTCGACGTAGACGGTCTCGTCGGTGCGGAAGGCGGTGTCGAGGTCGGCGACGTCGGGGCGGGCACCCTGGCGGTAGGCGCAGTGGCGGATCCGCTCCGGTTCGAAGCCGGCGAGGGCGAGGACGTGGCGCAGCTCGTCCAGGTCGTAGATCCACTGGTGCCCGTAGTAACGGAAGATCTGGTTGACCAGGAAGGCCGGGCGGGCGGGCATCGGCGGGCCGAAGCCGAGGGTGGTGAGGCGGCGGCGGTGCTTGGCGAGGAAGCCGTCCCCGTTGGCGTAGCCGGCCAGGTAGCGGGCGAGGTCCGGGGTGGTGAGGCGCAGCACGCCGCCGGGGCGCAGGACGCGGCGGGCCTCGCGCAGCCAGCCGACCGCGACCGGCATGGTGACGTGCTCGATCAGGTGCTCGGCGTAGACCCAGTCGACGCTGGCGTCGGCGAAGGGCAGCGGCCGGCCGATGTCGAGCTGGGTGAACCAGCGGTCGCCGTCGATCCGGTAGAGGGTGCCGGGTTCGGTGGCGGCGCCGGGGCTGCGCAGGGCGGTGAGGTCGGTGCCGAGTCCTTCCGGGTGGGCGGTCCGGAAGGCGGCGAACTCGATTCCAGTGAGGCCGAGTTCGCGGAATCCGGCGTGGTCGCGGGGCAGCCCGCCAGGGTGCGCTTCGAGCGTGTCGCAGGTGGCGACCTGCTCGCTGAAGGCGTCCAGGCGGGTGGCGAGGCCGTCGGGGTCGTCCCAGTCCCAGCCGGGGAAAGGGTCGTTGCGTTCGGTCTCGGGGGTCGGTTCGGTCATCTGCTGTTCTCCATCCAGTAAGGACAACGTGGTGCGGGCCGTGCGCGGTTCAGCGGGCCGGGCAGGGCCAGGGGGCGAGGGCCGTGCGGTCCAGGTCGGCGAGCCGGGGGCGGCCCAACAGGGCCATGGTGTGCTCCAGTTCCTCGCGCAGCAGGTCGAGGACGCGGTGCACGCCGGCCTCCCCCTCGGTGGCGAGGCCCCAGAACACCGGACGGCCGACCAGGACGGCGCGGGCGCCGAGGGCGAGCGCGACGGCGATGTCGGCGCCGGTGCGCACCCCGCCGTCGAGCAGCACCGGCAGGTCGGCGGGTACCGCGTCGACGACCTCGGGCAGTGCGGCCAGGGAGGGCAGTGCGCCGTCGAGTTGCCGCCCGCCGTGGTTGGAGACCACGACGGCGTCGGCGCCGTGCTCGGCGGCGAGCCGGGCGTCCTCGGCGGTCAGGATGCCCTTGAGGACCAGCGGCAGCCGGGTGCGGGCGCGCAACCAGTCGAGGTCGGCCCAGGTCAGGGTGGGGTCGAACTGTTCGCGGGCGTGCTCGGCGATGCCCGAACCGCCGTGCGTCGCGCGGTGGCTGGCGGACATCAGGTCCTGGTCCAGGTTGACGGCGCGGACGGCGGGCGGGATCGCGAAGCCGTTGCGCAGGTCGCGCAGGCGGCGGCCGATCCTGGGGGCGTCCACGGTCAGGACGAGCGCGGAGTAGCCGGCCGCCTCGGCGCGTTCGACCAGGGCGGCGAGCGCGGCGCGTTCGCGCAGCCAGTACAGCTGGAGCCAGAGCGGGCCGGTGGCGGCGGCCGCGATCTCCTCCAGGGTGCGGCTGGCGAACATGCCGGCGACCAGCAGGGCCCCGGCGCGGCCGGCGGCGCGCGCGGTGGCGGTCTCGCCCTCCGGGTCGACCAGCCGGTGGTAGGCCATCGGGGCGATGCCGACCGGCAGGCCGAGCGGCGCGCCGAGCAGCGTGCGCCCGGGCGAGCAGTCGGAGACGTCGACCATCGTGCGCGGGCGCAGTGCATAGCGCGCGAACATTTCCCGGTTCGCCGCCACGGTGCGTTCCGTGCCGCTGCCACCCTCGATGAAGTCCCATATTTCCGGGGAAAGTTGCGCGCGCGCGGCGTGCTCCATCCCGGCCAGCGTGAGTTCTCCCACGGGCGTCCTCGATTCCGGGCGGCCACGCGTGGACCAGCCCCGGTTCGGCAGCGTAGGAGCAACAACCACATTGGTATAGACCTTGATTTGACCAAACGTCTGTGCAATCGTCTGGCAACGGAATTGACCGTTTTGGTTGTGAACGGCGTTCATGTCAAATCCCCTCACTTGTGTGGAGCGGTGTTGACCGGCATTTCCCCCTCTTCACTTCCGCCTTCCTCACCGCCGCACGCCGACGCCCCGGACGCCTGGGTCGACCGGCTGTTGCTGGCCGGCCCCGGAGGCGAGGAGTGCCTGCATCTCGGCGGACCACTCGACCGGGACGCCCTGCGCGCCCTGGTCGACGAACAGGCCGCGCACCTCGCCGCGGCCGGACTCGGCCCCGGCGGCACCGCCGCGCTACGGCTGCCGCCCTCGGCGGCGTTCGTCACGGTGCTGCTGGCGTGCTGGCGGCTCGGCGCCCAAGTGGCGCTGCTCGACCACCGCTTGACGGACCACGAGGTCGACGCGGCGGTGGCGCGGCTGGCTCCGCAGGTCCTGGTAGGCTCCGCCCACCGGCCCGCGGCGGCCCTGCGCGGCTTCTCCGAGGTCGAGCCGGTGGCCGTCCGGCTGCCGGACGGGCTCCCGGCCCGCACCGGGCACGCGCTGATCCAGCTCAGCTCCGGGTCCACCGGCCCGGCCAAGGTCATCGCCCGCACGGCCTCCGACCTGCTCCGCGAACTCGACTGCTACCACAGGCTGGTGGAGTTCCCCGGCGAGGGCGAGCGGGTCGTCCTGCTGTCCTCCGTGGTGCACGTGCTCGGCCTGGTCGGCGGACTGCTCAACAGTCTGCACGCGCGGGTCGCGCTCACCGTGCCCGAGCGGATGACGGCGGCGGGCATCCTCGCCGCGGTCGCCGCCGGCGACCGGCCGACCACCGTCATCGGGGTGCCCTTCCACGCCGAACTGCTGGCCGGCACCGTCAACCCCCCGGCGCTGCCGGGGCTGCGACGGATGATCGTGGCCGGCGAACTGGTCCGCCCGGGCCTGCCCGCGCTGTTCGCCGACCGCTACGGCGTCCCGCTCGGCACCATGTACGGGATGACCGAGACCGGGGTCATCGCCACCGACCTGTCCGGCACGCTCCACCCGGCCAAGCAGCCCGTCCACGGGATGCGGCTGCGGATGGTCACGGGCGAGCTGCGGATCGGCACGGAGGCCTCGCCCTACCCGGGGCTGGACGATCCGACCCGCTGGTCGGACGGCTGGCTGCACACCCGCGACGCGGCCGAACTCGACCCGGCCACCGGCCTGGTCACCGTCCTCGGCCGCCTGGACTCACAGGTCTCGATCGGCGGCCTCAAGGTCGACCTCACCGAGGTCGAGCAGACGCTCACCGCGCTGCCCGAGGTCCGCGAGGCCGTCGTGGTCTTCGAGGACGGCGCGATCGAGGCCTACCTCGCCACCGAACCCGACGCCGACCTCGCCCTCGTCCAGGACGGGCTGGCCCGCCGGCTCGCCGCCTACAAGCGGCCGCGACGGCTCGCCCTGCTGCCCCGACTCCCCCGTACCGCCACCGGAAAACTCCTGCGCGACCCGGCCGCCCTGCGCAGCACCGCCACGGCCGCCGCGCTCTGATCCACCGCACGCACCCCGACAAGGAGCCACACCATGCAGGACCGCGTCCGCGAGTTCGTCCTCGCCTCGCTCACCGAGATGCAGTACGACGTCTCCGAGGTCACCGGGGACACCGACCTCGGCCCGGCCGGGCTGGACCTCGAATCGCTCGCGCTGGCCGAGCTGTCGGTGCAGGTCGAGGACGAGTTCGGGATCAAGTTCGACCTCGACGAGATGGAGACCACCGCGCTGATGACGCTCGACGAGTTCACCGCCGACGTCGTCAAGCGGATCGACGCCAGCGCCGCCACCGCCACCGCCACCGCCACCGCCACCGCCGGCAGCCCGGCGTGAGCGGCTCCGCCCTCCCCGACCGGGCCGAGGTCCGCGCGATGCTGGCGGCGTTCGGGCAGCGCGCCGCCGACACCGTGCCCGACGACCTCGGATCGCTCGAACTCACCTGGCTCATAGCCGAGTTCGAGCAGCGCTACGGCATCCAGGTGGACCTCGACGACGACCGCTTCGGCGCCGTCCGGACGGTCGACGACGCCACCGAACTGCTGCGCGCGGCCGTCCTGGCCGAACGTGTGGGCGCCCGGCCATGACCACCGGCGCGCCCTCCGCGCACCGGCCGCGCGGCCGGCCGGTGGTCACCGGGCTCGGCGTACTCAGCGCCGCCGGGCGCGGACTCGGCCCGCTGACCGAGGCCGCCGCCCACGGCAAGACCGCCTTCGGCCCGGTCACCCGCTTCGACGTGAGCGCCCGCCGCACCACCCGGGCCGCCCTGCTGCCCGACGACGTGCCGCTCGCGCACACCTTCCCGCTGGCCCGCGCGGTGCTCGACGCCGTCGGCCAGGCCTGCCGCCAGGCCGGACTGACCGCCGCCGACGGCGCGGACACGCCCGTCCTGCTCGCCCTGCACAGCGACGAACGGACCAGGGGCACCGCCGACGCGGTGGCCGCCGGCGTCCGCGCCGCCTGGGGCACCGCGGGCGTCACCCGGGTGTACACCGGCGCCTGCGTGGCAGCCGCGACCGCCGTCGCGGACGCCGCGGCGCTGGTCGCCACCGGGCGGCACGAGCGGGTCCTGGTCGCGGCCGGGCACCTGGTCGAGCCGGGCGTCTTCGCCGTCTTCGACGCCGGCCGCGCGCTGGCCCGGGACGGCGAGCTGCGCCCGTTCAGCACCGGCCGCACGGGCACCCTGCTCGGCGACGCGGCCGCCGCCGTGCTGGTCGAGGCCGCCCCGGCCGCCGAACGGCGCGGCGCCGCCGCCCTCGCCCAGCTGGCCGGTTGGGGCCGGGCCGGGGACGCCCACCACGTGTGCCGCCCCGAACCGGACGGCGCCGGAGTCGCCCGGGCCGTCGAGGCCGCGCTCACCCGCGCCGGCGTCGCCCCGGCCGAGGTCGGCTACGTCAACGCCAACGGCACCGGCTCCACCCTCGCCGACCAGGCCGAGGCGAGCGCGCTGCGCCGGGTCTTCGGCTCGCACACCGCCGAACTCCCGGTCAGCTCCAGCAAATCCGTCCACGGGCACGCCCTGGAAGCCTCCGCCCTGCTCGAACTCGCCGTCACCATCGGCGCGTTGGACACCGGGCTGCTCCCGGTCAATGCCGGCTGGCTCGGCCCGGACCCGGACGTCGGCCTGGACCTCGTCCTGGACGGCCCCCGCGCCGCCCGCCCCCGCTACGCGCTCAGCCTCAACTCCGCCTTCGGCGGCGCCAACACCGCCCTGCTGGTGGCCCCCGCATGACCGGCCACCGGACCCCGCCCGCCGCCCGACGGCGCCGACCCCGTACCCCGGCACCCACACCATGACCACCGACGCCACAGCCTCCGACGCCACAGCCTCCGACACCACGGCCTCCGACACCACGGCCTTCGACGCCACAGACCCCGACGCCACGAACGTCGGCGCCGCACCCGCCCCGGCCGCCGCCCGGCTGCGGGTCCTCGCCGAGGCCCGCCGACCCGACCCCGGCTCGGCCGACCCCGACCTGGCCGGCCCACCGCCACCGCTGCCCGGCTTCGCCGCCTCCGGCTTCAACCCGCTGGTCGCCGACACCGCCGACCGCTGCCTGCGCGCCCACCACGGCGCCCCGCCCGCCCCCGGGCGGACCGCACTGCTGCTGGCCAGCGCCGGCGGCGACCGCGCCACCGCGCGGGCCATCGACCAGAGCGCCGAACCCGGACGGCGCCCCGCACCGCTGCTGTTCTTCCAGTCCAACCCCAACGCCGTCCTCGGGCACATCGCCGCCCGCTGGGGCCTGACCGGCCCCGTCGTGGCGATCAGCCCGGCCCACGCCGTCCCCGGGCAGGTGCCCGCGGACGCGCTCGACCTCGCGGCGCTGCTCCTCGCGGACGGCGACGCCGACCAAGTGCTGGTCATCGCCGCCGAACCGGGCGACGACGGACCGGGCGAGGCCGCCGGACACGCGGTGGCCGTCCTGGTCACCGGCTGACGTCCTGGTCACCGTCTCAGTCACCGCCTCAGTCACCGCCCGAGTCACCGGCTGAACCGTCCGGCCACCGCCGGCCGTACCCACGGACGAGGCCCGACGACTGAAGCAGCCGCACCCGGCAGACCAGCACCCGGCCCCGTCACCCACCCAGGCCCCGTCGCACCCGCCGACAGCCCACCGACACCCGCCGACACCGTTCGCCGACACCCTGCGCCGCCCGCGCGGCCGCCCGACCCACGCCAACCGATCAGCCGCCCGGGCCGTCTCCGGCCCCGAGGGAGGGATCCACCCCGTGACCATCCGCAGTGTCCGCAGCCTGATCGCGGACGACCCCGACGTGGGCGCCGGCAACGTCCTGACCGCCCGGCTCGCACTCGGCCTCGGCCTCGACGAACCGCTGCTGACCTTCGACACCCCGGTGGACGACCACCCCGCCTGGCAGCCGCTCACCCTGCGCGAGCTCGACCGCGCCGTCCGGGCCCGCGCCGCCGCCCTGCACGCCCTCGGCATCACCCGGCGCGACCCGGTGGTGGTCTTCGCCAGCGACGCCGCCGACCACGTGCTCGCCTTCCTCGCCCTGACCCGGCTCGGCGCCATCCCCGCGCTGCTCAACCCCAATGTGGACGGTGAGCGGGCCGCCCGCTACATCGCCCGCCTCGGCGCCGTCGGTGTCCTCGCCGACCCGGCCCACCTGGCCGCGCTGGCCGGCCACGACCCCGGCGCGCCGCTGCTGCCCGAGATCTCCACCCTCGGCGCGGGCGACCCGGATGCCGCCCCCGAGCCGTACCGGCACTGGTCCGGCGACCCGGTGGCGATCACCCACTCCTCCGGCACCACCGGAATGCCCAAGGCCGTCGTCCACTCGCACGCGAGCCTGTACGCGGCGATCCGCCACCGGCTGCGGCTGCCCCGCCCGCAGGGCCAGGACCGGATGCTCAGCGCACTGCCCGCGCCGCACGCCGCCACCCTGATCGCGCTCAACCTGGCGCTCAGCTCGCACACCGAACTCGCCGTGCTGTCACGGCAGTCCGGCGCCGGGGTGCTGGACGCGATCGAGCAGTGGCGGCCCACCGGGGTGATCGGCTTCGCCGCCACCTGGGCCGAACTCGCCCACCACGACCTCGCCGCCCGGGACCTCGCCACCGTCGCCCTGTGGTGGAACACCGGCGACTGCGCGCACGAGGTGCACATCCGCCGCCTGATCGCCACCGGCAGCCGGGAGTCCGTCACCCGCGCGGGCCGCACCCGGACGCCGGGCTCGCTGTTCGTCGACGGCCTGGGCTCCACCGAGATGGGCCACTCGCACTTCTTCATCACCCACGGCCCCGGCACCGAGCGCTACGGGCGCTGCGTCGGGCGCCCGCACGCCTTCGTCGACTGCGAGGTGGTCGGCCCGGACGGCGAGCCGCTCGGCCCCGGCGAGGTCGGCGAACTCGCCACCTCCTCACCGACCCTGGCGCTCGGCTACTGGAACGACTCGGCCACCACCTTCCGCACCCGGATCCGCGGCCGCTTCCTCACCGGCGACCTGATGTACCGGGACGAGGAGGGCTACTACTACCACGTCGACCGGGCCGTCGACTCCGTCGAACTCGGCGACGGCAAGCGGCTGTTCACCGCCATGTCGGAGGAGCGGGTGCTGGCCGCCCGCCCGGACGTGGCGGACTGCACGGTGGTCGCCGTGCGGGACGGCGAGCGCGTGGTCACCGACGTGCTGCTGATCCTCGCCGCCGACGCCGACCCGACCGCCGACCGGACCAAGGACGTCATCGCCGCCCTGGACGAGGCCGCCGCCGCGACCGTGCGCCAGGTGCTGGTCGTCTCCGGGGACGACATCCCGCTCGGCCCCACCGGCAAGGTCCGCAAGGTGCTGCTGCGCCAGCGCTACCTCGACGCCGCGGCCGGTGCCCGATGACCCGCCGCGAGGGCGCCGTCGTCACCGGCCTCGGCCTGGTCTCGCCGCTCGGCCGCAAGCCCGCCGAGGTGTTCGACGCGCTCAACGCCGGGCGCTCCGGACTGACCGCCGTCCCCGAGGGCCACGCCGCGCACGGCTGGCTGCCCGCCGCCGGGATCGCCCCCGCCGTGGACGGCCGCGAGGTGCTGCCGCCCACCGAGACCCGCTGCGTGGACCGCTTCGTACTGCTCGCCCTGGCCGCCGCCGACGACGCGCTCGCCGACGCCGGCCTGGTCGTCGGCCGGGACGCCGACCCGCACCGCACCGCCGTGGTGCTGGCCACCGGCGGCGGTGGACTGGAGACCTTCGAGCAGCAGTCGCACCGCCGGCTGGAACGCGGCCGCCCCGGCGTCAGCCCGTACCTGCTGCCGGGCATGCTCTCCAACATGGCCACCGCCCGGATCGCCATCAAACACGGGATCCGCGGCTACAGTTCGGCCGTGGTAACGGCCTGCGCGGCCGGCGCCCAGGCCATCGCCGAGGGGCTGCGGCTGATCCGCTCCGGCGACGCGGACGTGGTGGTGTGCGGCGGCACCGAGTCCTCGCTGCACCCGACCATCGCCGCCGCCTTCACCAACGCCCGCGCGCTCGCCCAGGGTTGGGACGATCCGGAGCAGGCCAGCCGGCCCTTCGACACCCGCCGCAACGGCTTCGTGCTCGGCGAGGGCAGCGCCGTCCTCGTCCTGGAACGCGCCGACCACGCCGACGCCCGCGGCGCCGCCGGGTACGCGGACGTCATCGGCTGGGGCGCCTCCACCGACGCCCACCACCCGACCATGCCCCGCCCCGACGGCTCCGGCGCCGCCGACGCGATGCGCTCCGCACTCGCCAACGCGGGCCTGGCACCGGGCGACATCGACTACGTGAACGCCCACGGCACCGGCACCAAGCTCGGCGACGTGGCCGAGACCGCCGCCCTGCATGCCGTCTTCGGCGCGCACCCGCCCGCGGTCAGCTCCACCAAGGGCGCCACCGGCCATCTCCTCGGCGCCGCAGGCGCGTTGGAGGCGGTGGTGACCGCCCTGGCGGTGGCGAGGGGGACGCTGCCGCCGACACTCAACCTGACCGACCCCGACCCGGCCTGCGACCTGGACCACGTCCGGGGCGGGGCCCGGTCCGCACCGGTGCGCGCCGCGCTGAGCAACGCCTTCGCCTTCGGCGGCCACAACCTCAGCCTGATCCTCGGCCCGGCGTCCACCCGGGCCGCCAAGTAGCGCGCCGATCCACGCCCTTCCATCCCTCCGGGGGAGATCCCGTTGTCCATCCAGTCCATCACCCACGTCGAGTTCCACTGCGCGGACGCCGACAAGACCGCGGCCGGGCTCTGCGCCGACTTCGACTTCACCGCCGACGCCCCGGAGACCGCACCGGACGGCGCCCGCACCATCCGGCTGCGCCAGGGCTCGATCCGGATGCACCTGGCCTCCGCCGCCGACCCCGACCACCCGGTGGCCGGCTTCGTCGCCCGGCACGGGGACGGCGTCGCCGCCCTCGCCCTCGCCTGCACCGACCCGCAGGCCGCGCTGGAGCGCGCCGAGCGGCACGGCGCCCGCGTGCTGGACCGGACCGGCGGGCTGATCGCCGGCTTCGGCGACACCGCCCTGCGGTTCGTGCCGCTGCCCTCGGCCGAACCCGCCGACGAGCCGGGCCTGCTGGACGCCCTGGACCACGTCGCGATCTGCGTCCCGGCCGGCGAACTCGCCGACGCCGTACGGTTCTGCGAGGCCGCGCTCGGCTTCCACCGGATCTTCGGCGAGTACATCGAGGTCGGCCAGCAGGCCATGGACTCCAGCGTGGTGCAGAGCGCCTCCGGCGAGGTCACCTTCACCCTGATCGAGCCGGACACCACCCGGCGGCCCGGCCAGATCGACGAGTTCCTGGCCTCCCACGACGGCGCCGGAGTACAGCACCTGGCCTTCCGCACCGGCGACATCGCCACCGCCGTCCGGACCGCCCGGGCCAACGGCGTGGAGTTCCTAAGCACCCCGGGCGCCTACTTCGACGCCCTGGCCGAGCGGTTCGGCGAGACGGCCATCCCGGTGGAGACCCTGCGCGACCTGCACGTGCTCGTCGACCAGGACCACGGCGGCCAGCTGTTCCAGATCTTCGTCCGCTCCACCCACCCGCGGCGGACGTACTTCCTGGAGCTGATCGAGCGCCAGGGCGCCGGCACCTTCGGCACCGCGAACATCAAGGCCCTGTACGAGGCCGTCGAGCGGCAGAGCTCCGACGCCGCCGTCTGACCGCCGCCCACACCTCAAGAAGGGGCACACCCCATGACCACCGCCGTCGAGTTCCGCCTCAGTGAGGCCGAACACGCCCTGCTGCCCACGCCCGAGGAGGTGGCCCACTACCGCGAGCACGGCTGGTACCTGTCCCGGAAGCTGTTCAGCGACGAGGAACTGGACACCCTCCAGGCCGCCACCGAGCTCTACTACGGCGGCCACCGCGACCGCGAACTGCCCGCCCGCCCGCCGCGCCTGGCCGCCTGGGAGCCCTCGCAGGGCCCGATCCAGCGGCACAACGACTACGTGCACTACGAGAGCGACGCCATCGGCGCGATCCTGCGCAAGCCGCTGATCGGCGCGGTCGCCGCCCTGCTGGCCGGCGCCGAGGAGATCCGGGTGTTCCAGGCCACCCTGATCTACAAGCCGCCGGTGCCCGGGGAGCCGAGCAACCAGGTGCCCTGGCACTTCGACAAGCACTACTGGCAGACCTCCACCTCGGAGGAGATGCTCACCGCGTTCATCCCGTTCCACGACTGCCGCGAGGAGAACGGCACCATCACCATGGTGGACGGCAGCCACCGCTGGCGGGAGCTGGACTCCGGCGAGGACTCCACCCGCCACTTCGCCGACCGCGACCGCACCGAACTCGACGACATCCTGGCCGCCAACGCCGCCCACAACGGGCAGCAGGTGCGCATCGTCCCGATGCACATCCCGCGCGGCCACATGTCCTTCCACCACTGCCGCACCTACCACGGCAGCGGCCCCAACCTGGCCTCCTTCCCGCGCCGGGCCGTCTCGCTGCACCTTCAGGACGGCGCGAACGAGTACCGCCACCACACCCGGGCGGACGGCGGCCCGGTGGTGTACAACCACGACGTGCTGGTGCGCCGCACCGCCGACGGCCGGCCCGACTACGCCGACCCGCAGTTCTGCCCGACCATCTGGCGAGGGGCCCGGTGACGGCTCCCCCGGCGACCGTGCCCCCCGGCGCCGCGGCTCCCGGCACCACTGCTCCCGGTGCCGCGGTTCCCGGCACCGCGCCGCTGGACACGCCGGCCGAGCGCTACCGGATGCTGCGGCTGATCCGCGGCTTCGAGGAGCTGGCGCTCGGCCTGGTGAAGGCCGGCGCGATCCCCGGCGGCATCCACCCGTACATCGGCCAGGAGGCCGTCGCGGTCGGCGTCTGCTCGGCACTCGGCCCCGCCGACCGGCTCACCAGCACCCACCGCGGCCACGGCCACGTGCTCGCCCGGGGCGCCGCACCGCACCGGCTGCTCGCCGAACTCGCCGGCCGCGTCGACGGGTTGAACGGCGGCCGGGGCGGCTCGATGCACGCCGCCGACCTCTCGCTGGGCATCCTCGGCGCCAACGGCATCGTCGGCGCCGGCGCCCCGATCGCGGTCGGCGCCGCCTGGGCCGCCCGGCAGGCCGGGGACGGCCGGGTCGCGGTGGCCTTCTTCGGCGACGGCGCGCTCAACCAAGGCGTGCTGCTGGAGTCGTTCAACCTCGCCGCGATGTGGCAGCTTCCGGTGGTGTTCGTCTGCGAGAACAACGGCTACGCCACCACCCTGCCCGCCGCCACCGCGGTCGCGGGCAGCGCGACCGGGCGGGCGGCCGCCTTCGGCATCCCCGCCGAGGAGGTGGACGGCATGGACACCGAGGCCGTCCGCGCCGCCGCCCTGCGCGCGGTGGAGCGGGCCCGGTCCGGCGGCGGCCCCGGCTTCCTGGAATGCCGCACCTACCGCTACGAGGGCCACCACACCATGGAACGCCGGATGAAGCTGCACTACCGCACCCCCGAGGAGGTCGAGGCCTGGCGCGCCCGCGACCCGCTCCCCCGGGCCGCCGCCCAGCTGGAGCAGCCGACCGTCGCCGAACTCGACGACGCGGTGGCCCGCCAGCTCGCCGCCGCCGAGGAGTTCGCCCTCGCCTCCGAACACCCCGACCCGGCCGGCGCGTCGGACCACCTGTACGCCGATGGCCTGCGGCCCCGAGCCGGGGCGGTGTCATGACCAGGCTCTCGTACACCAAGGCCCTCAACCGGGCGATCGCCGACGAACTCGCCGACGACCCGGCGGTCTGCGTCTTCGGCGAGGACATCGGCGCCGGGATGGCCGGCCCGACGCTCGGCCTGCTGGACCGCTTCGGGCCCGAGCGGATCGTCGACACCCCGCTGTCCGAACAGGCCTTCACCGCCATGGCGATCGGCGCGGCGCTCGCCGGGCGGCGCCCGGTGCTGGAGTTCCAGATCCCCTCGCTGCTGTTCCTGGTCTTCGAGCAACTCGTCAACCAGGCGCACAAGTTCTCGCTGATGACCGGTGGGCAGGCGAGCGTCCCGCTGACCTGCCTGGTGCCCGGCTCGGGCTCCCGGGACGGCTGGGCCGGGCAGCACTCCGACCACCCGTACAGCCTGTTCGCGCACGCCGGGGTGAAGACCGTGGTGCCCGCCACCCCGACCGACGCCTACGGGCTGCTGCGATCCGCGATCCGCGACCCGGACCCGGTCGTGGTGTTCGCGCCCGCCGCCGCCCTCCCGGTGCGCGAGACCGTCACCTGGGACCTCGCGCCGATCCCGCTCGGCCGGGCCCGGATCCACCGCCCCGGCACCGACGTCACCGTGGTCGCCGTCGGACACCTGGTGCACGACGCGCTCGCCGTGGCGGACGAGGTCGCCGAGGACATCTCGGTCGAAGTCCTCGACCCCCGCACGCTGTACCCCATGGATTGGGCCGCGCTCGCCGCCTCGCTGGAACGCACCGGCCGGCTGGTCGTCTTCGACGACTCCAACCGCAGCTGCGGCTTCGCCGCGGAGGTGCTGGCCACCGCCGCCGAGGAGATGCGCCTGATCGCCCCGCCCCGCCGGGTCACCCGCCCCGACGGCACCGTCCTACCGTTCGCCCCCGCCCTCGACCGCGCCCTGCAGCCCGGCCGCGAGCAGCTGCGCCACGCCCTGCAGGCCGTCCTCAAGCACCCCTGAGACCCCTGAGACCACCGAGCAGAAGGAGCCGCCTTGTCCACCAACCGCTACCACTGGGACCGTTCGCACCCCGGCCTGACCAGCCTCCAGCAGGCCATCGACCCGCTGCGCCGCGAGGTGGTCGGCCACGGCGTGTACGGCGGGCTGACCAGCATCGGGCGCGTCCGCACCTTCCTGGACAGCCACGTCTTCGCGGTCTGGGACTTCATGTCGCTGCTGAAGAGCCTGCAGCGCGACCTCACCAGCGTCGAGGTCCCGTGGGTCCCGAGCGGGCCGACCGCCAGCCGCCGGCTGATCAACGAGATCGTGCTGGTCGAGGAGAGCGACGAACTCGGGGAGGGCTACACCAGCCACTTCGAGCTGTACGTCGAGGGCATGCGGCAGGCCGGCGCCGACCCGGGCCCGGTGGAGGAGTTCCTGGGGCTGCTGGGCACCGGCACCGCCGTCCCGGAGGCGCTGAAGGCCGCCGCGGTGCCGCAGGCCGCCGTCGACTTCACCGGCACCACCTGGTCGATCATCGAGAACGCGCCGGTGCACTGCCGGGCCGCCGCCTTCGCCTTCGGCCGCGAGGACCTGATCCCGGACATGTTCGCCCAGGTGGTCGGCATCGACGACCCGGACGGCGTGCTCACCGTCTTCAAGGACTACCTGGCCCGGCACATCGAGGTGGACGGCGAGCAGCACACCCCGATGGCGATGCAGATGCTGATCGACCTGTGCGGCGACGACCAGGCCAAGTGGGACGAGTGCGCCGAGACCGTCCGCACCGCGCTGCGCGCCCGGGTGCAGCTGTGGACGGCGATCGAGGCCGCCTTCGCGTAGCGCGGCCGGGGCGCGGCTCACAAGCGCCTCACGCCACACGCGGTGCGGCTCAGACCACCTTCGGGACGGCGGCGGCCGACGCGGGCAGTTCGTCCGCCGCCGTCCGGAAGCGGTGCAGCGCGGCCCGGCCCTCCGCCCCCCGCACCCGGGCGGCGAGCCGGGCCGGCAGCACCACGGTGGTCAGGTAGCCGGCGCCGCCGAACCCCTCGACCGTCCAACTCACCCAGGGAAGAGGGTAGTTGGCAGCAGGACTGAAGAACACCGGCCGGTGCCCCTGGAAGCTCACCCGATAGGCCCCGAACCGGCTCCAGTTCGAGAAGCTGAACCGGCGCTCCTGCGGGTCGAAGCCCAGCGGCACGCAGTCCCGCAGCCGGGAGCGGCCGAGCGAGGCCAGGAAGCCGAGGTTGGAACGCAGGTTGAGGTGCGCGGCCGGGAACTCCTCGACCGCCGCCCGCAGCGCGCCCGCGAGCGCCGCCGGGCCGTCCTCGGGCCGGTGCGACACGTGGACGTCGCCCAGCAGGTTGCCCACCAGGGCGGGTGAGAGTCCGAGCCAGCGCCGGGCGTTGACCGGTACGGTCAGCCAGCGCTCCGCCTTGTCGCCGTCCAACTCCCTTATGGTGCTGACGACATGGGCGCAGAGCACGTCACCGGAGGAGAGCCGCCGGCCGGCCGTCGCACTGAACTCCGTGCGCATCCGCTCGACTTCGGCGTCCCCGAAGTAGATCTGGACGGTCCGATTGGCCCGCGGACCGAGCGCCACTTCGCGGGCCAGCAGCTGCGCCTGCGCCGTCGAGGGCACCCGGAAGCCGGGCCGTCCGCAGTCCTCGGCCGGGAGCACCCGGTCCAGCAACTCGTCCTGGTCCTCGACCAGTTCGGCCTCCGGAAGCTCCTCGTCCTCGACCGCCGCCGACCAGATCCGCAGCAGCAGCATGAAGCTGTGCAGATCGCCGATCGCGTGGTGCCAGGAGCATCCCAGCACCGTCCCGCCGTCGCCGGTGCGGGTGACCCGGACGGTGAGCAGCGGGACGCCGCCGCCGCGCGCGGCCGGGGCGTCCACCGGATCGACCAGTTCGGAGCCGGCGGCCGTCACCCGGCCCATCGCCTCGGCGAGCGTGCCGGCCACGGTGTAGACGTCCAGCGGGACGCCGGAGTCGTCGCAGACCGCTTCGAGGGCGCCTCCCTCACCGGTGCGCAGCCGCCCGGCGAACACCGGCACCCGGTCCAGTGCGCGGGCCAGTCCGGCGGCCAGCCGGTCCTCGTCCAGCGCCTGGTCGAAGTAGAGCACGACCGAGACGGCGAGGTCCGCCAGCATGGTGTCCATCAGGCCGCAGTGCAGCACCGTTCCGGGGGCGCGGCCGGCCCTGACAGTCCGGGATCTTCGCAACACCGGCCAACTGTTCATGCGTTCCGTCCCCGGTTGTTCTGCGGGTGGCGTGCGGGCACGCCGAACGATAGTGCCGCGCCGTCACAGTGGTCCAGTCCAATCCCGGGATCCGGAAAGGCCGCTGGACTGCTGCGGCGATAGAATGCCCAGCATGGGAGAGCGCCCGGGCGCACCCACCGCGCCGCCCCTCGTCCTGGTCACCGACACCGGGTCGCTGCTGATCGACCCGGCCCTGGCCTACCACCTCGGCCGCGACCCGACCAGCGAGATCGTCCTGGACGACCCCCGGGTCTCCTGGCACCACGCCGTCCTGCGGGCCACCGACGGGCACTGGCTGCTGGAGGACGTCGGCAGCACCAACGGCACCTACGACCAGGGCCACCGGGTCGACCGCGAGGACATCGGCCCCGGCACCCGGCTGCGCTTCGGCGACCCGGCCGACGGCCCGTCCGCGACCTTCGCCGGCCTGCCCCGCCTCGACCCCGGCGAGCGGTCCTCCCTGCTCGCCCCGCAGGCCTCCGGCACCTTCCGCAGCCCCAGTTCGGTGCTCCAGCTGCCCGGCCGCACGGTCCGGATCGGCCGCTCGCACGACAACGACCTGGTCCTGGACGACCTGGTGGTCTCCCGCCACCACGCCGAACTGCGCGAACTGCCCGGCGGCGGCCACGAGATCGTCGACCTGGACAGCCACAACGGCACCTACCACAACGGCCGCCCGGTGCAGCGGGCGCCGGTCGGCCCGGCCGACATCGTCGGCATCGGCCACTCCGCGCTCTGCCTCTCCGACGACCACCTGGTCGAGTACACCGACACCGGCGAGATCTCCCTGGATGTACGGCACCTGGTGGTCCGGGTCGGGTCCGACCACCGGGTGCTGTTGGACGACGTGAGCTTCCCGCTCGCCGAGAAGGCGCTGCTGGCGGTGGCCGGCCCGAGCGGCGCCGGCAAGTCCACCCTGCTCAACGCCCTGACCGGGCTGCGCCCCGCCGACGAGGGCACCGTGCTGTACGACGGGCGCGACCTCTACCGCGACTACGCCGAACTGCGCCGCCGGATCGGCCTGGTGCCGCAGGACGACATCCTGCACACCCAGCTCACCGTCCGCCGCGCGCTCGGCTACGCCGCCGAACTGCGCTTCCCCGGCGACACCGCGAAGCACGAGCGGGAGGCCCGGGTCGTCGAGGTGGTCCACGAGCTGGGCCTGGCCGGCCGGGCCGACCAGGTGATCGGCAGCCTCTCCGGCGGCCAGCGCAAGCGGGTCAGCGTCGCGCTGGAGCTGCTCACCAAGCCCTCGCTGCTGTTCCTCGACGAGCCGACCTCCGGTCTGGACCCGGGCATGGAGCGCTCGGTGATGCACATGCTGCGCGGGCTGGCCGACGACGGCCGGACGGTCGTCGTGGTGACGCACAGCGTGCTGAGCCTGAACGTGTGCGACCGCCTGCTGGTGCTCGCCCCCGGCGGCCGGACGGCCTACTACGGCCCGCCGGGCGAGGCGCTGGCGTTCTTCGGCTTCGCGGAGTGGCCGGAGGCCTTCGAGGCCTTCGAGAGCGAGGACCACGAGGCCTGGCAGCGCCGTTTCCGCAGCTCCCCGCAGTACGAGCGGTACGTCGCCGCCGAGGCGGTGTCCCTGACGCCGGCCGCCGTGCCGGGAGCGCCGGCCGCGGCATCGGGAGCGCCGGAGGCGGCGGGGCCGGCGCAGGCACCGGCGGCCGGGCGGGACCCGATCGGCTGGGAGAAGCCGCAGGGCTGGTTCTCCCAGCTGGGCACCCTGGTGCGCCGGTACACCGCGGTGCTCGCCGCCGACCGGCTGTTCCTGACCATCATGGTGGTGCTGCCCTTCGTGATCGGCCTGATGTGCCGGGTGATGGCCGGCTCCCGACTCACCCCCGACAACGCCGTGAACTGCCTGCTCACGCTGTGCATCGGCGGCCTGCTGACCGGCGCCGCCAACTCGGTGCGCGAGGTGGTCAAGGAGCGGGCGATCTACCGCCGCGAGCGCGTGGTCGGACTGTCCAGATCGGCGTACCTGGTCTCCAAGGTGGTGGTGCTCGGCACGGTCACGGTCGCCCAGGCCGCCGTGCTGACCGTGGTCGGCCTGGCCGGGGTGGACCTCTCCTGGGCGGTGCCGACCGGGGTGGTGATGCCGCAGCTGCCCGAACTGATCATCGCGGTCGCGCTGCTGGCGTTCTCGGCGATGATGCTCGGCCTGGTGGTCTCGGCGATCGTGGACAAGGAGGAGGCCACCATGCCGCTGCTGGTGCTCCTCTCGGTGGTGCAGATCGTCTTCAGCGGCCTGATGCTCAAGCTGCACGGCGTGCCCGGGCTGGAGCAGTTCGCCTGGCTGATCCCGTCCCGTTGGGGCATGGCCGCGATGGCCCGCACCGTCGAGCTGCACGGCATCTTCCCGACCGCGATCACCGCCGACCCGATGTTCCGCCACAAGCGCGCCGGCTGGCTGCTCGACATCGCGGTGCTGCCCGGCCTCGCGGTCGCGTACGGGCTGCTGGTGCTGGCCCTGCTGCGGCGGCACGAGCCCGCGATCATGCGGCGCTGAGCCTCGAAGGGCGACCCCGGGCCCCGGCCGACCACCGCCGGTACAGTGGGAAGCGACCTGTGGTGCGAGTCCCATCGCTATGACCGCGCGCAGCCGCGGGCTCGCGCGGCGGAGGAAATGTAGCCGCCCATGGACGAGTTCGCGTTCCGCCCCACCCACGTCGCCCCACCGGCCGGGATGGCCACCTGGGCGGCCCCGGACCCGGCCCGGCCCGCCACCCGGCTGGACGCGCTGCTGCCGGTACGGGTGGTCGCCCGGCAGGGCGACTGGGCGCAGATCCTCTGCTCCAACGGCTGGACGGCCTGGGTCGACGGCCGGCTGCTGGTCGCCCTCCCGGAGCCGCCGCCCACCGCCGGGGGCCCGCCCGCCCGGACGGCGGACCCGCGCCCGGCGCTCGTGGAGGCCGAGGCCGCGGTGGCCCGCTACCGGGCCCTGCTGGAGGACCTCGCGGCGGGCGCCCTGGACCTGGAGGCCTTCCGGGAGCGGACCCGTGGCCTGCGGATCGGCCTGGTCGTGGACGCCGAGGCGCTCTGGGTGTTCGACCCGGTGCGCGACCGCTGGTGCTACTGCGACGGGCTCCAGCTCCAGACGTACGCGGCCACCGACCGGCCGGTGCCCGGGTCGTCGCCCACACCGTCCCCCACACCGTCCCCCACGCCGTCGCCCGCCCCCGCCGTCCCGCCGGGGCCCGCGCCCGCTCCGTACGCCCCCACCCGGCCGGGCGCGCCGTGACCCCGGCCGAACGGGTGCCCGAAGACCACCCTGACCATGCCGATAAGTCCGACCAGCTCGACCACCCCGACCGGCCGTCCGCACCCGGCCTGCCGGCCGGCATGGTCGGGCGCCGGATCGCCGGCTACCGGCTGGAGCGCGAGATCGGCCGCGGCGGCATGGCCGTGGTGTACCGGGCCAAGGACCTGCGGCTCGGCCGGACCGTCGCGGTCAAACTGCTCGCCCCCGAACTGGCCCGCAACGAGGTGTTCCGGCAGCGCTTCATGCACGAGTCCGAGGCCGCCGCCGCGATCGACCACCCGCACATCATCCCGGTGTTCGAGGCCGGCGAGCACGACGGCATCCTGTTCATCGCGATGCGCTACGTCGAGGGCGGCGACCTGCGCGGGCTGATGAACCGGGGCGGCCCCTTCTCGGCCGAGCGGACCGCCCAGCTGGCCCTGCAGATCGCCTCCGCGCTCGACGCCGCGCACGACCACGACCTGGTCCACCGGGACGTCAAGCCCGGCAACGTGCTGGTCGCCGCCGGGACGGACAGCGAGCACCCCGAACACCTGTACCTGGCGGACTTCGGCCTCACCAAGAAGTCCCTCTCGCTGAGCGGCCTGACCAGCGTCGGCCAGATCGTCGGAACGCTGGACTACGCCGCGCCCGAGCAGATCTCCGGCAAGCCGCTGGACGGGCGCTGCGACCAGTACGGCCTCGGCTGCGTGGTCTTCGAGATGCTCGCGGGCGCCCCACCGTTTCGCCGGGAGAGCGACGTGGCACTGCTCTGGGCGCACCTCAACGACCCGCCGCCCGCGTTGCGCGACCACCGCCCCGACCTGCCCGCCGCCGTCGGGGCGGCGGTCGCCCGGGCGCTCGCCAAGGCCCCCCAGGACCGCTACGCCAGCTGCCTGCAGTTCGTCGCCGAGCTGCGCGCGGCCACCGCCGTCGTGCCCGGCCTCGGCGCCGCGCCGAGGGCGTGGAGCGGGAGCGGGAACGGGCCGCCGACCCGGGTCGTCCAGGCGGTCGTCCCCGGGCTCGCCGCGGCGGCCGTCGTGCCCGAGCCACCCGCGTGGGCCGCCCCGGTCGTCCACCCGCCGCCGTGGTGAGCGCCGTACCGTCCACCGCCCCCCAGGAAACCGACCCGCCAGGAAACCGCCCCCTCAGGAAGCCGACCGCCATGAACGCCGTGAGCCAGGTCTTCGCCGTGATCGCCGCCGCGGTCCACCTCCTCGCGTGGCCGCTGGAGAGCTTCCTGTACGGCCACCCGCGGGTGCGCTTCCTGCTCACCGGCAGCACGGCGGACGCGCCGGAGGTCCGGCTGTGGCGCTTCAACGTCGGCTTCTACAACCTGTTCCTGGCGCTCGGCCTGGTCGCCGGACTGGTCCTGCTGCACACCGGGCACGCCGCCTCCGGCCGCGCCGTGATCAGTTACGTCGCCGCGTTCATGGCCGCCGGCGGGATCACCCTCTTCGCCTCGGAGCCGAAGGTCTGGCGCGGCGCCCTCGCCCAGGCGCTGCCGGCGGCGGCGATCCTCATCGCCGAGGCGTTCTGAGCGCGCGCCGCCCGGCAGCCGTCACCCCGCCCCGGGCACCTCGCCACCTGGGACCTCACCACCGGGGACGTCGCCACCGGGGACGTCCCCGCTGGAGACCTCGCCCCGGCGGCCGGTGCGGGCGGCCAGCAGGGCGCCCAGCGCGCCGGCCAGCAGGCCCCAGCCCGCCGCCAGCGGGACGGCCGTCCACAGCACCGGGCGCAGAGTGAGGCTGCCGCTGCCGAGGCCGGCCAGCGGGTTGGCGCCGCCGAGGAGCGAGCCGATCAGGTCGCCGAGGCCGCCCTGGCCGACGCCGACGCCGAGCACCGACAGCCCGTAGTCGGCGTCCGCCCTGGTCCAGAGCCCGACCAGCAGCACCGTCACCGCGCTGGCCAGAGCGAACCGGACGGCGTGCTGCCGGAGCCGGACGGTACGCGGCGAGCGGTACGCGGCGAGGAAGCCGGCCGCGAGCAGCAGCACGGCGGCCAGCGGCAGCAGCCACCAGCTGCGCGCGTCCTGGTCGGCGAGGGTGCCCAGGCTGATGGTGGCCTGCTGCCCGTCCGGAGCCCGCAGCACCTCGGCGAGCGGCCTGGGCACCGGCAGGCCGAGCGCGCCGCTGAGCCGCCCGTGCCACTGCGCGCCGAGCCCGACGCCGAAGGCCAGCCAGACCAGGTCGGGCAGGGCGAGCAGCAGCACGGCCAGGGTCTGCCGGGCGTTGCCGTGCACGATCGCGGTCAGCACCCCGGCCGCCAGCCCGATCACCAGGTACGCCAGCAGGACCAGCCAGAGCGCGAACGCGGCTGGGCGGACGGCCAGTTGGTAGGGCAGCAGGGCGCGCGGCAGCGGCGCCCGCCGGGACACCGCGAAGGTGCCCGCGAGGACGACGAGCAGCCAGGCCAGCCCGATGCCGACCGTGCTCGGGGCGTCCGCGTGGAAGCCGACCTCCGGGGTGAGCCCGAGCGCGCCGCCGATGGTCTGCGCCAGGTCGCCGCCGAGCGGGACGACGAAGGTGTGCCGGGCGCCGAGGGTGAGCAGCGCGAGGGCGACCAGCCAGAGCACCACCGTGCGGGCGATCCGGCCGAGCAGTTCGCCGCCGCCGGCCACCGCGCGAAAACGCAGCTGCCGCAGGAACACCTCGGCCATCACCACCGCACCGGCCAGCGAGACGGACAGCGGCATGGCACTGATCCCGGCATCCACTGCGGCGAACTGCCCTGCTCCGCCGTCGAGTTGGACGGCACCGCCGACGGCCAGCGCCACCGCCCCGGCCAGCACGGCCGGGAAGCCGCCCCCCGGAAGGTCGTCGGCGCCGGCCAGCCAGAGGCCGAGCGCGGCGACCGCCGCCATGGCGGCGAACCCGGCCAGCACCACGGCGAGCGCGTCCAGCCAGCCGCGCAGGGCGCCGGGCGGGCCCGCGACCCGGGTGGTGGGCTGCTGCATGGCGCCTCCTCGGTGCGTCGGGCTTCGCGTTCCAGGGTGGCCGACACCCGGCGGGCACGCTCGGCGACGGTTTCCGCACCTGCTGTTGCGGCGGGTGGGGAGCCGGGGGGAAATGGAGGCCAGTGGCAGGAGCTTCCCGGGTCGGCGCATCCGCCGGCCGCCTGCGAAACGGAGCCTCGATGAGTTCCCAACCGCCCCCGTCCGGCCCGCCGAGCGAGCCGCCCCACGGCCCCCCGTCCGGCCCGCTGGCCGGTCCCCCGTCGGGGGGGGGGCCGGGGGGGGGCCCCCCCCGGGGGGACCGCCCGCGACGGCCGGGCCGGCCGGG
>NZ_JBHXTQ010000059.1:44306-53691 GCF_042677305.1 Kitasatospora sp. NPDC127121
TTCGGGCCGCCGCCCGGGTCATCCGGCCCTTCCGGGCCTTCCGGGCCTTCCGGGCCTTCCGGGCCTTCCGGGCCGTCTGGTCCATCTGGTCCGTCAGGGCCGTCTGGTCCGTCCTCCGGCGGCGGTCGGGGGCCGCACACGCCGTGGTGGCGCTCCGGGCGGGGGCTCGCGTTGGCCGCCGGCACGCTGGCGGTGGCCGTGGTGGCCACCGTGCTGATCGTGAACAGCCAGGGCGGCGGTCACCACGACACCCTGCCGGCCGCCAACGAGGTGGCCCTCCAGGCCCCGGCCGACCCGGGGCCGGACCCGTTCACCCCATCGGTGGAAACCCAGGGGGTGAGCGCCCCCGCCCCCGCCCAGGAGCCGCAGTCCGGGCCGGCGCCGCAGTCCGCCCAGGCACCGCAGTCCGGGCCGGGCGGCCGGTCCACGGCCGCCTCCCCGGCGGTGATCCACAGCGTCGAGGGCAGCTCCGCCGGGCTGTACGGCGGGACGATGACCAAGCCCAGCTGCGACACCGAGCGCCTGATCGGGATGGTCTCCAGCGGGGACTCCGGCCGCGCCTGGGCCTCCGCCGCGGGCGTCCAGCAGTCCGAGATCCCGTCCTACCTGCGCTCGCTGACCTCGGCCTATCTGCGGGTGGACACCCGGGTCACCAACCACAACTACAAGAGCGGCGCCGTCGCCGAGTACCAGTCCGCGCTCCAGGCCGGCACCGCCGTCCTGGTGGACTCCCAGGGCGTGCCCCGGGTGCGCTGCTCCTGCGGCAACCCGCTGAAGCCGCCGGTGCTGGTGAGCGACGCCAAGTACACCGGGAAGGCATGGGCCGGCTTCCACCCGACCACGCTGGTCGTCGTGGTGCCCGCGCCGCAGCCGGTGACCGAGATCATCCTGGTGAACATCGAGACGGGCGGCTGGTTCTCCCGCCTGACCGGGCGGATCGACGTGGTCGACCGGAACGTCGGACCGCCCAAGGGGCCGCTGGCGCCAGGCGTCCCGCCGCCGGGGAAGATGACGCCCACCACGCCGGCGGGCACGGCCTCGACGTCGCACTCGACCTCCGCCTCGCCCTCCGGGGCCACCTCCGGGGCGACCTCCGGGTCCGGCTCGGCGACGACCTCGGGTTCGACCTCGTCCGGGGCGACCCCCTCGGGGGCCACGTCCTCCGGAGCGACCTCGTCCGGGGCGACGTCCTCGGGCGCCTCGACCGGGACGGGCTCCGCCTCGGCAACGTCGTCCACCTCCTCGGGCACCCCGACCGGGACGACCAAGACGACCGGGTCCTCGACCGGCTCGTCCACGGGGTCGTCCGCAGGCTCCTCGACGGGGTCGTCCACGGGCTCGTCCACGGGTTCGTCCACCACCAAGACGCCGACCCAGACCCCGACCCAGACGCCGAGCACCAAGGCCCCGGCGACCACGACCGGTTCCACCACCAACGGCACCACCAACGGCACCGCCCCCGGCACCACCGCGACGGCCACCGAACCCCCGAAGACCGCTACGGCCGGGAGCGCCACCCCCAGCTGATCCGCCCGACTCCCCCGCACCACCCGCCACTACCCGCCGCCACCGGCCGCCCGTCCGCCGGTGGCGGCGGCGCGTCTCAGGGCAGCAGCACCTCGGCGTCCTCGGGCCCCAGCACCCGGCCGCCGGCCGCGCGGACCTCCATCGCCTCGATCGGCGCGCCCGTCCCGCGTTCCACCAGCCGGGCGCGCGGCTCGCCCTCCGCGAAGAACCACTGGTCGCCCCACTGCCGCAGCGCGGTGATCACGGGGAAGAGGGCGCGCCCCTTCTCGGTCAGCACGTACTCCTGGTACGGGCTGCCGTCGGCGGCCGGCGCGAGCTCGAACACCCCGTTGGCGACCAGGTTGGTGAGGCGGGCCGAGAGGATGTTCCTGGCGAGGCCCAGGTTCTTCTGGAACTGCCCGAAGCGGCGCAGCCCGTCGAAGGCGTCGCGCACGATCAGCAGCGTCCAGCCGTCGCCGACGACGTCGAGCGGGCGGGCGACCGGGCAGGTCGACTCCTCGTGCGTGGTGCGCTTCGGCACTTCTCCCACCTTCCACCGGTCGGCGCCCAGCCTAGCGGCGAGTCGCGTGGTTGCTTATTGAAACCACATTATGCCAGGGTGGCGTGGTAGCACTTTGAAACCAGTCCGGCCGTGCCCGCCACCAGGAAGTCCCGCCCATGACCTCGCCCACCCGCGCCACCGCCGTCACCGCCGCCGAAGCGCCCCCACGCGGCCTGCCACCCGCCGCCGCCTGGCTCCTCTCCGTCGCCTGCGGCCTCGCCGTCGCCAACGTCTACTACTCACAGCCCCTGCTCGACCTCATCGCCGCGGACTACGGCATCGACCCGGCCACCATCGGGCTCGTCGGCACCCTCACCCAGACGGGCTACGCGCTCGGCCTGCTGCTGCTCGTCCCGCTCGGCGACCGCGTCAACCGCCGCACCCTCACCACCGCTCAGCTCGGGCTCTCCGTGCTCGCCCTCGCCGCCGTCGCGCTCGCCCCCTCCGCGCCGCTGATGCTCGCCGCGATGGCCGCCGTCGGAGTCCTCGCGGTGGTCGCCCAGGTCGTCGTCGCGTACGCGGCCTCGCTCGCCGCGCCAGCCGACCGGGGCCGGGTGGTCGGTACCGTCACCAGCGGCATCGTGGTCGGCATCCTGCTCGCCCGCACCGTCGCCGGCACCATCGGCGACCTGGCCGGCTGGCGCGCCGTCTACGTGGTGTCCGCCGTCGCCACCGGCGCGATGGCCCTCGCCGTCGCGGTCGTCCTCCCGGCCGAACGTCACCGGCCGTCGGCACCGACCGGGCATACCTCGCAGACCTCGCAGACCGCACGGATCAGCTACCCCCGGCTGATCGGCTCGGTGTTCACCCTCTTCGCCGAGGAGCCCGTGCTCCGCGCCCGGGCGGTCCTCGCGCTGCTCACCTTCACCTCCATCACCGTCCTGCTCACCCCGATGGTGCTCCCGCTCGCCGCCCCGCCGTTCAGTCTCAGCCACACCCAGATCGGGCTGTTCGGCCTGGCCGGCGCCGCCGGAGCCCTGGGTGCCGGCCGCGCGGGCCGGCAGGCCGACCGCGGCCGGGCCGAACACACCGCCGGCATCGGCCTGTTGGCCATGCTCGCCGCCTGGATCCCGGCGGCCCTGCTGCCGCGCTCGGCGTGGTGGCTGGTGCTCGCCATGGTGGTGATCGACTACGGCCTGCAGTCCGTGCACGTGGTCAACCAGCACCTGCTGTACCAGGTCCGCCCCGAGGCGCAGAGCCGGCTCACCGCCGGGTACATGCTCCTCTACTCCGCCGGCTGTGCGGCGGGCGCGATCGGCTCCACCCTCGTCTACGAGCACTGGGGCTGGACGGCCGTCTGCCTCCTCGGCGCGGCCACCAGTCTGGCCGCACTGCTCTACTGGCTTGCCAGGAAGCAGAATTGACGAAGCCTCGGAACGGCTCCTCGCCCTGATCCGGCGGCGTCCGCGCCAGGCCGTCGGCGAGGTCCACCGCCGTGTCGCTCTCGAAGGGGGCGGCGCCCCGGCCACCGACGGCGCGTCACGGGGCGGGTATCGTCCGGGCCATGAAGGCAGTGTTACGCCGGGTGTGGTCCCTTCCGTTGGCGGGCGCGGTGGTCTCGCTGCTGGTGCTCTGCTGGAGCCTGTTCGCCGCGTCCGCGCAGTGGCGGGCCGCGAGCCGGATAGACGCCGCGCCGCTGCGGGTCGACGGGACGGTCAGCGCCGTGGCCCTGCGCAAGGGCGGCTGGCTCTACACCATCACCTACCGGGCGGGGGATCGCGACTACCGCACGTCGGCGCTCGGCCTCAAACGGGTCGAGAAGCCGCACGTCGGGATGACCGTCCCCCTGGAGGCGGCGGCGGACGACCCGGCCACCGTGCGCGTGGCCGGCGACCACTACCCCAACGACGACATGCCCGCGACCTACGTGCTGGCCGCGGTGGGCGCCACGGCGGTCCTGCTGTGGCTGGTCGGCCTGCTCGTCCAGCGCGCCCGGGGCCGGACTCTCCTCCCGTGACGCCCGTTCGGCCGCCGGGCCGGTTCGCCCACCGCCTCGTGGGTGCGGCCGCGCGGCGCCCGCCGCCCCCGTCAGTCCACGCAGGGGATGCCGCCGGCCTTGACGGCGGGGCCCTGCATGGGGAGGCCGGCGGCGGGGTCGGTGGCCGCGTCGCCCGGCCCGGTGGTGGCGGCGGCGGAGGGGCTGGGGGTGCGGGTGACGGCGAGGGTGACGACGATGTGGCCGGGGGCGACGACGGCGGCCGCGGTGGCGGTGACGCCGTAGCGGGTGGCGAGCTGCTGGGCGTCGGCCTTGGCGCCGCTGCCGTAGGTGACGGTGGTGGCCCTGGTCCTGGCGGCGGCGTCGCCGATCCTCCCCGGCTGGTAGCCGAGTTCGGCGAGGGCCTTGGACTCGGTGGCGGCCGCGCCGGCGCCCGCGACGGCGTTGACGTCCACGACGGCCCTGGTCGCGGTCGGGGAGGCGGCGGACGGCGAGGGGGTGGCGGTCTCGGCGGCCGTCTCGGTGGGCGCGGGGACGGCCTGGACGGGGGCCGGCTCGCGGTTGAACAGCTGCCGGACGATCTTCTTGATCAGCTCCGGGTTGACGGTGTTGACCTCCTGGCCGCCGACGGTCTTGAACCCGGTGATCGGCAGGGTGTTGAACTCGACGTTCCCGCCGGTGAGGTTGGGCGCCTGCTGGGCGAAGTCGAGGATGTTCCACTCGTTGTCGATGACGACGTCCTTCTTCACCACTCCGAACAGCTTCTGCATCTGCCCGAAGTCGTTGAGGATGCCCTGCTGCTTGAGCCGGTACTCGACGGAGGAGATGAACGCCTGCTGCCGGTGTGTGCGGTCGAGGTCGCCGTTGGCGAGGTGGTGGCGCTGGCGGACGAAGGAGAGGGCCTGGGCGGCGTTGAGGGAGCTGATGCCGGCGGGGAGCTTGAGGCCGGTGCCACCGCCCTCGTGGGCGGCGGTGCGGGCGGTGATCGGGTCGTCGACGGGGTGGTTGAGGCAGACCTGGATCGGCTCGACGGCCTTGGCGATGTCGTAGAAGCCGATCAGGTTGACCTCGGCGAAGTGGTCGATCGGGACGTCGAGGAAGCCCTGCACGGTCTGGATGGTGGCGGAGCGTCCGGCTTCGCGGCTCTGCCGCTCCAGGTCGGCCTTGGAGAGCCCCTTGCCGGCGAGTTTCTGCTCGGCGGCCACCTTGGCGATGCCGTAGGCCTCCTTGATCTTGTGCATCTTGCCGTCGGCGCCGAGGGTCTGCACGTAGTCGTCGCGCGGGACGGACAGCGCAGTGACCTTGCCACCGTTGGCCGGGATGTGCAGGACGATCAGGGCGTTGGTGTTGTAGCCGCCGATCTCGCTCGACCCGGCGTGCAGTTCGTCCTCGACGAACTGCTTGGGCAGGTCGTTGCCGTCCATGTCCTTGCGGCTGTCGAGGCCGATCAGCAGCAGGTTGACGGACTTGTCGAGGTGGGGCGGGGCGTTCTTCTTGGCCTCGCTCAGCGCGGTGGACTTGGTCATGCCGTCGTCGAGGCTGCGGTACTCGTACCAGGTGAAGCCGCTGGCGCCGAGGACGGCGATGGAGACGGTGCAGGCGAGCGTGCGCCCGGCGACGGTCAGCGGGGCGGGGCCGCGGCGCGGGGCGCGGCCGCGCGGGCGGAGGCGGGCGGCGCGTTCAGCCACGACGGCTCCTTCCGGCCGGGGTGCCCGCCCTGCGGAGCCGTCGGCGATCGAGCGCGATGCGGACCGCGACGACCAGCAGCGCGACCCCCACCGCCGCCGCCATCACCGGGAACGCCCCCACCACCCACCGCAGCGCGCCGGTGCCGAGCTGCTTGCCCTGGTACGCGTCCCGGTTCGCCAGGTACTCGATGCCGGCGGCGCCGAGCAGCACCACGAGCGGGGCCGCGGTGACGACCCACCAGCGGCCGGCCCGGCTGCACAGCGCCGCCGCGGCGCCCGTCCCGCCGACCGCACCGACCGCGAAGAGCACGCCGACGCCGGGGCCCCCGAGCTCGTCCGCGACACCGCCGAGGACGGGCAGGCCGACGGCGGTGAGCAGCACCGGCAGCCGGCCGCCCCGGCGGGCCTGCGGCCGGCGGCGGGAGGCCGCGGGCCGTGGCGGGCGGGCGGCGGGCGGCGCGGCGGGCTCCGCCGGGGCGGCCTCGCGCGAGCGCTGCGCGGGCAGGGCGGGGTCCTCGGTGCGCGGTCCCGCGTCCTGGTACGGCGTTCTCGCCCGCTGGCCGGCCATGCGCACTTCCCTCGCTCGTTTCGGCTGCCGCGGCGCGTGCGCGCCGCTGTGCGTGCCGGGACGCGTTCCGTCCTGGTGGCGGTTCCCAACTTCTACATGGCTGTAGAAGTTGGGCTGGAGCATACAAACCCATTCCAGCAAAGTCACCCGCCGTCCTTCGGCAGCGGCCGAGCGCCTGGTGGGCCGTCGTTAGGATGGTCATGATCCCCCGCCACGTCGGCACACCATCAGGAACGCGTCAGAGGAGCAGAGCGTCACCATGTTTGAGAGTCTGAAGAACCTCGCGGACAAGGCCACCGACCTCGCCCGCGAGCACAGCGGCGTGCTCGGGCAGGGCCTGGACAAGGTCGGCGACGTGATCGACGACCGCACGGACGGCAAGTACAGCGGCCAGATCGACACCGGCGTCGAGAAGGCCAAGGGCTTCCTGCGCAACCTCGACGGCGAGCAGAAGCCGGCCGAGTAGCCTGCCACCGGGCACGGTCGCCGGCACGATCGGCAGTACGACGGTCGAACAAGGGCACGGGCACACGGGGAGGGGTCGGCAGCGATGAGCGAGGGGCAACAGGGGTCGCGCTGGGGGCGCTGGCTGGTCGTCGGCATACTCGTCGCGGCCGGGTGGGGCATCGTCCACGGCGGTGACCACCCCACCACGGCGTCGTCCGACGCCTCCCCGTCGGCGACCCCCTCCCCGGACGGTGCCGGGCCCTCCGCGTCCGCCCCGTCCGCGTCCGCCTCGACCGCGCCGTCGAAGCCGTCGAAGCCGTCCGGCCGCTACGACCCCGCCGACTACGCGGCCCCGGTACGCCGGTACGCCGCCGAGGCCGGGGTCAACCCGCAGCTGCTGATGGCGATCCTCTACAACGAGTCGTACAAGCCGCACGACCCGGAGCTCGAACGGGCCTGGCAGCGCGGCAAGCCCGAAGCCTCGTTCGGCATCGCCAACATGCACCGCGCCGCCTTCGACGACACCAAACCCGGCCGCCCCTTCGCCGACCGCCAGTGGGAGGAGCTGCCGGACGACCGCGACCTGGCCGTCCAGGCGGCCGCCTGGCACCTGCACGACCTGGCCGGGCAGCTCCCGGCACGGCCGAGCGCGCCACTGAACCACGACGAGCTCCTCGCCCTCGGCTACAACGCCGGCGCGGGCAACATGCTGGCCTTCGCCCGGGGGGTCAAGGTGGGCTCCCAGGCGCAGTCCTACCTCGACCGGCTGCACGACAACTGGGCCAAGTCCGGCACGGCCGTCCAGTAGCGCGGCCGCCCCCGGGGGCGGGGGCGGCCGCGCCGGGAATCAGCTGGCGTCGAGGCGGGCGGCCCACTGCGCGCGCCAGGCCAGCGCGTCGGCGACCCCCTCGGCGATGCCCCGCCGCGGCTGCCAGCCGAGCAGTTCGCGGGCGGTGTCGACTGCCGCGTAGCAGCCGATCACGTCGCCCGGCCGGGGGCCCGCCTCGCGGACGTCGAGCGTCGCGCCGACGGCCCGCTCGAAGGCGGCGATCAGCTCGCGCACGGTGGTGCCGTCGCCCGTGCCGACGTTGATGACCCGGTAGCGGTCCTCGGCGCCCTCGGCGATCACCTCGTCGAAGCGGAGCAGCGCCGCGACGTGCGCCTCGGCGAGGTCCCGCACGTGGACGTAGTCGCGGATGCCGGAGCCGTCCCTGGTCGCCCAGTCGACGCCGGTGACGGTGAACGGGGTGCCGTTGGTGTGCGCCTCGATCAGCTTGCCCAGGGCGTGGCTGGGGTTGAGGTCCTGGAGCCCGCTGCGCAGTCGCGGGTCAGCGCCGATCGGGTTGAAGTAGCGCAGGGAGATGACCCGCTGCCGCTCGGCGCCCTCCCCCCTGGTCCAGTCCTGGAGCACCTGCTCCATCATCAGCTTGGTGCGCGCGTAGGGGCTGTTGGCCTCGACCGGGCTGCTCTCGTCGACCCGCGCGTCCGGGGTGGGCGCGTAGATGGAGGCGGAGCTGCTGAAGACGACGCGGGTGCAGCCGTGGCGCTGGAGGGCGTCGAGCAGTTCGATGGTCTTGCCGACGTTCTCCCGGTAGTAGTACAGCGGCCTGGCCACCGAGTCCGGGACGACGATCCTGGCCGCGCAGTGCACGGCGGCGTCGATGTCCGGGTGCTCGGCGAAGATCCGGTCGAGCAGGGCCACATCGGCGACGTCGCCCTGGTAGAACACCTTGCCCTCGACGAACTCGGCCCGGCCCTTGGACAGGTCGTCCAGGATGACCGGGGTGATGCCCTGGTCGAGGAGGGCGAACACCACCGAACTGCCGATGAATCCCGCGCCGCCGGTGATCAGGACCTTCTTCATGCGCGGACGCTCCCTTGCGGTCGGCCGGGCGCCCGGTGGCGCCCGGTGACCTTTGGGACGGTGGTTCGCGCTCGATGGTTCCGTCGGCGGGCTCAGCGGTGGGCTCAGCGGTGGGGGCGGCGGCGGAGCCAGAAGCCGGTGGCGACCAGCACGACGGCCGCGACGGCGGTGCCGATCGCGGCCCAGGTGGCGGCGTCGGGCGTGGTGTCGGAGGGGGTGTCGCGGGCGGCGGAGCGGGCCCGGGCGGCGCTGTCGGCGGCCGCCGGGGCGGTGGGGGCCGTGGGTGTGGCCGTGGGAGCGGGCGCGGGTATCGGGGCCGAGGCGCCGGTCGTCGCACCCGTCGCCCCCGGCAGTGGAGGATCGCCGATCACCGCGGCCTCGACGTCGAGTTCACCCTCGCCGTGCCCCGGCGAGGGAAACGCGCAGTCGACGCTCACCCGCCAGTGCCCGGCCGGGAGGATCTCCCGGGTGGTGTACGTCCCCGGCTCGCCCGGGACGGCGACCAGGCGCCAGGGGCCGACCGTGCGACCGTCGGTGGCCGTCGCGGCCAGCGTGCCGGTGAACTCCCCGGTGACCGGGTCGTGGTCGTTCTCCCAGGTGGCAACGGTGCTGACGCGGCCGTTCCGCTGGCCGGAGACGTCCAGGTGGACGGTGTCGCCGTGGGCGGCGACCGGCACGGCGGCGGGCAGCACGGCCGCACCGGCGAGGGCGAGGGCGGCGACGAAGGGTCGGGTTCGCATGGCGGGCAATCCTCGTGAGGGGTGAGGGGCAGGGAGCGGTGACGCCGGGTGCGGGCGCCACCGGGTGGTGGTGG
>NZ_JBHXTQ010000060.1:0-16342 GCF_042677305.1 Kitasatospora sp. NPDC127121
TTTGCCCTCCACAACCCCCCAACACCCGAGCGCGCCCCTCCCCCCCTGTCCCTCCCCCCCGCGGGCGGGCCGGCCCCCGGCCGGGCAACCCCCACGCCCCGCCCCCCCGTCCAGGGGGGCCGGGCCTCGGGCGGTTGCTCAGCCCTTGGCGGCCTTCTTCACCAGGACCACCACGGCGGCGGCGATACCGGCGACGACCAGCACCTTGATCATGATGCTCAGCAGGGCGCCGACGACACCGAAGACGAATCCCACGATGTTCCAGAGCAGCACCAGGACCAGCACCGGGATGACGATGTTCCGCACCCAGGAGGGCAGCGACTTCCAGAGCTCAGCCATGACCGTTCCTTCTCTCCCCGTGGGGTCGGCTGCCGTCCGGTGCCGCATCCCGCTTGCTTTCGGTACTTCGATCGTACGGGGACACGAGTGCCGGAACGAGGCCCGATGGCCCGGAGAGAACCCCTAGATCACCCCGACCCGGGGCCCCGGGGAGACCCGGGTACGGGCCTCGGGGACGACCCCCGGGAAGGGCGCCGCACCGCCTGCGACCAGTGGTCAGACCGGCCAGCGCTCGCCGCGCCAGGCGGCGTCCCAGAACATCCACTCGTAGCGCGAGGTGGTCGTGAAGTGCTCGACGACCCGGCGCCGTTCGGCCGGGGAGATCTCCTCGCCGAGGCGGTCGGTGAGCGCCAGCACCCGGCGGACGACGGACTGGAACGCCTCGTCGCCGTAGGTGGCGATCCACTTGGCGTACAGCGGGTCGGGGGAGCCCTGGGCGAGCAGCGCCTCGCCGACCCGGGCGTAGATCCAGTAGCAGGGCAGCACCGCGCCGACGGCCTCGGCGAAGGAGCCGCCGTAGACGGTGGCCAGCAGGTAGCTGGTGTAGGCCCGGGTGGTGGGCAGCACCGGTTCGGCGGCGGCCTGCTCGGCGCTGCCGCCGAAGGCGGTCAGGAACTCGGCGTGCATGCCCTGTTCGGCGGCCAACGCACCGACCGCGTCGTCGGCGAAGGCCCGCACGTCCTCCTCGCCGGGCGCCTTGGCGGCGCAGACGGCGAGCGCGCGGGCGTAGTCGCGCAGGTAGTGCGAGTCCTGGACGACGAAGTGGCGGAAGGCCGCACGCGGCAGGGTGCCGTCGGTGAGGCCGCCGATGAAGGGGTGGGCGAGGATCTCGGCGTACACCGGCTCGATGGCCGCCCAGAGTTCTTCCGTCAGGCTCTTGCTCATGCCCAGGACCCTAGACGGTCTGCCCCAAGCCGGTCTCCGGTCGGCCCCCGGCAGGTCCGCAGACGGTCAGCCCTCGGGCGGGGAGAACACCACCAGGACCCGCAGCTCCTCGGTGACGTGGTGGAAGCGGTGCTCGGTGCCGGCCGGGACGTAGACGACGGTGCCGCGCCCGACCGTGGCGGTCTCGGCGCCGACGGTCAGTTCGGCGCGGCCGCTGATCACCTGGTAGATCTCGTCCTGGTCGTGCGCGGTCTGCGGGTCGGTGTCGCCGGGGGAGAGCGCGTAGAGCCCGGCGGACATCCGCGGTTCGCGCAGGAAGCGCAGGTACGCGCCGTCGTTCGCCGCGCGTTCGACGTCCAGTTCGTCCAACCGGAACAGCTTCACCGCTGCTCCCCTCCTTCGTCCATCCACCGTGCGGGCCACGGGCATTCAACACCACGGGCGCCGGACCGGGGGCGCCAAGATGTCCGGCGGGAGCGCCAACATGTCCGAGGAGAGCTTCCCCCGGGGCGGCGGGGCCTGCCAGGCTTGGGCGTCATGAAGGGTTTCCTCATCAAGACAGTGATCAACGCGGTGGCCATCTGGGTCGCCGCCTGGATCGTCAACGGTATCCAACTCGCGAGCGGCAAGGCCGACCTGGGACACAAGGCCCTGACGGTGGTCGCCGTCGCCGTGGTCTTCGGCCTGGTCAACTTCCTGATCAAGCCGCTGGTCAAGCTGTTCTCGTTCCCGCTGTTCATCCTCACCCTGGGGCTGATCACCTTCGTGATCAACGCCCTGATGCTGTGGCTGACCTCCTGGGCCGCGGGCAAGCTGCACCTGGACTTCAACGTCACGGGCTTCGTGCCGGCGCTGCTCGGCTCGCTGATCATCAGCCTGGTCTCGTGGGGGCTGCACCTGGCCCTGGACGACGACTGACCTCGGCCGTGGCCGGGCACCGACTGGCCGAACCCGACCTGGCCGGTCACCGACCGGCCGAACACGAGAGGGGCCCGCGCCCGGGTGGTTCACCCGGCGCGGGCCCCTTCGTCGGTGGCGGCGGCGCGGCCACCGCTCACCCCGCGTTCTCACATCCCCGGAGGATGTCCGCGAGCTGGGCGTCGAGTTCCTGCCCGGTGATCTCCTGGCCCATCGGCACCAGCCGGTCGGTGCGCGCCAGGAAGGCGACCAGCGGCGGCGCCGAGGCCCGCAGCAGGGCGTCCCCCTCGGGGGAGTGCAGCACGATGCAGACCTCGGTGAGCTCCTCGCCGACCGGGTGGATGTGCACGTCGCCCTCGCCGGAGGGCCGGCTGATGCCGTCGAGCAGCAGCTCGCGCGCGAACACCCAGGTGACGGGTTCGTCGCCGGGCAGGTGGAAGGTGAACCGGACGGCGTACGGGTCGTCGGGCTCGTACGCCAGGTCCACCACGATGCGGAAGGAGAGCTCGTGCGAGACCACGAGATTCATCACCAGGTGTCCCTGGACTGTGCTGTGCTGCATGGCGCCAGTACCTCTCGTGGGGCGTGGGGGGGGCGGCCGGGTGGGCCGTGGGGTGGAGGGCGGTGGGCTTCGGATGCGGGGGGCTTCGGGCGTGGGGCCGGGATCGTCAATTGCTGGGCTTGGGGCGGTTTCTGACGGTTTTGTGCAACCAATCCCTGTTAGATCACCATCGTCCACGTTTGGGGACGTAGTGGACAAGGTGTGCTTTTTCAAATGGTGAACGGACGGGATCCGTACCGGCGCGAGGAGCGTCAGAGGACGAACGACGGGCCCATCGCGCCCACGCTGCGCCGCAGTTGGCCGGCGACGACGGTCAGCCGGTCGGCCTGTTCGACCGGCAGCGACAGGGCCATGGTGGCGACCATCGGCCCGACGGTGATGGGGACGGCCGCGCAGACGGTGCCGAGCGCGTACTCCTGACGTTCCAGGACGGGCATGGTCGGCCGCAGCGAGGCGAGCCGGCGCAGGACGGCGGCCTCGCCGGTGACGGTGGAGGGGGTGAGCCCGACCGGCGGGTGGCGGGCGAGGTGGTCACGGCGCTCCTCCTCGGACAGTTGGCCGAGCAGGCACTGGCCGATGGCGTGCGCGTGGCCGGTGGCGCGGAGGTCGGCCCAGGGCTGGACGGCGGGGCGACCGGGGTCGTCGGCGACGTCCACCACGTGGATCTCGCCGTCCCGGTAGAGCGCGAAGTAGACCGGGGCCCCGAGTTCGTCCCGTAACCGCTGCATCCGCGCGCGCAGGTCGTGCCGGTCGGACTGCCGGTCGTCGGCCCGGCCTATGCCGTTGACCGACTCCCCGTAGAAGAACCGGCCGTCGGAGCGCCGGAGGTAGCCCTCGTGGGTGAGGGTGCGCAGCAGGTGGTAGGCGGTGCCGAGCGGCAGTCCGGCGGCGCGGGCCAGTTGCTTGGCGGTGGCGCCCTGCCGGAATCCCCCGACGGCCTCCAGCAGCCGCAGCGCCCGCTGGACGGAGCCGATCAGGGTGGGGCCGCGGCCCTTGCCCGGAGAGGTCGACGGCGAGGAGGACGGCGAGGTGGGCGTCGGCGGGCTGCCGGGCGGCGAGGTGGGCGTCGGCGACCTGGCGACGCGCCCGGTGCGGACCGTCCTGGACGGCTCTGCGATCTGATCCATGGCCACGTCCATCCCCCAGCCCGAGTCAATGCACAGAAAGGGCATCCGGAGCGAAGCCCTCCGATCTGCCCGATAGTGGCTCATTGCAGCACAGGGATGACCTCCCTGCAATCACTCTTACAGCGATCACTCGGCAAAATCCTTCGATTCGAAGGTAAATATCAGAATCGATCGACATTTGGAAGATCAGTTCAAGATTCACCTTCGCTATCCAAGATCTATCCGCAGTTACTCCCCGCCCCCGAACGGACGCACCGGTTCGGGCGGGTTTCGGCCGGACCGTCCCGCGGGAGACTCCCGCACAACGCTCCAGCCCCGGAGGTCGCCATGGGCCCCGACAACCGAACCCCGCCGCCCCGCCCGGTGGTGAAGCGCACCGCGCGGGCGATCCTGCTGGAGCTCGACCCGGACGACCCGTACGGCCCGGCCTCGATCGTGCTGATCCGGCGGGTCCGGCCCGGCTCGCCCCAGCCGTACTGGATCACTCCCGGCGGCGGAGTCGAACGCGGCGACCGCACCGTGGTCGAGGCGCTGCACCGCGAGGTGGACGAGGAACTCGGCGGCAAGATCGTCGACGTGGTGCCCGCCTTCGTCGACACCATCAGCCACACGCACCATGACGACGGCACCCTGCTCCACCCGCACGGGGTCAAGGTGCAGCACTTCTTCGCCTGCCGGCTCGCCTCGATGGACCTCAGCCGGCGGCACGGCCCCGAGGTGGACGAGCCCAACGGCGAGTACCAGGTGGTCCGGCTGCCGTTCACCCGCGAGGGGGTGACCTCCGTCAACGTCGTCCCGCCCCGGCTGCGGGCGTACCTGGCGGCCAACATCGAGGGCGTCCGTGCGCTGCTCGCCCCGGACCTCGGCTGACCGACCGATCACCCCGCCGCCCGCTCACCCCGCCGCGAGGTCGCCCACCAGATCGTGCCGGATCCGCTCGGCCGGCACGCCCGAGCGCAGCAGCACCCCGACGCCCCGGCGGACCATCGCGGGCGGCCCGCTGAGGAACGCCTCCCGCCCGGCCCACGGCCCGAACCGCCCTACCACCTCGGGGAGTTCGCCGGTCAGCGCGCCCTCGGCCGACCCGGTGCCGGAGAGCACCGGCCGCACTGTGAGCCACGGCAGCCGCCGGGCCAACTCGTCCAGCCCGTCCAGCTCGTACAGATCGGCGGCGCGGCGGGCCCCGTAGAACACGTCGACGGCGCCGACCGGCGTGCCGCGCTCGGCCACCTCCTCGACCAGCGCGCGGATCGGCGCGATGCCGGTGCCGCCGCCGAGGCAGAGCAGGTCCGCGCCGGCGACGTGGTCGGCGGTCATCGTGCCGGCCGCCGGGCCCAGCCGCAGGACGTCCCCGGGCGCGGCCCGGTGGACGAGCGCGTTGCTCACCCAGCCCGCCTGGACGGCCTTCACGTGGAAGGTCAGCAGCCCGTCCGGCCGGGGGGCCGAGGCGAACGAGAAGTGCCGCCAGACCCGCGGCCACCAGGGCGTCTCCAGACTGGTGTACTGCCCGGCCCGGTACGGGTACGCCTGGTCCGGCCGGACGGTGATCACCGCGACGTCCCGGGTGCGACGCTCGTGCCGGACCACCTCGCCCTGCCACCAGGGCGGCGAGGTGCGGGCGGCGTCCTCGGCGGCCTCGATCATGATCGAGGAGACCAGCCGGTAGACCCGGCGCCAGGCCAGCTCGGTCTCGGCGTCCCACCGGCTGCCCGCGTACCTGGCCAGCGCCTGCACCAGGCACTCGCCCACCGGGCCGTAGTGGCCGGTCAGCGTGCCGTACCGGCGGTGGCCGCGGCCGAGCGCGCCGAGGTAGACGCGCAGGCCGGCCGGGTCGTCGGCGCTGCGGGCGGCGGCCAGCAGCGCGCGGAACAGGCGGTCCCGCTGGACGTCCATGGCGGCGGGGAAGAGCGCCCGGACCTCGGGGTGGTGCAGGAAGATCAGCGCGTAGAAGTGCGCGGTGGCGCGGTCGGCGACCGGCTCGACGACCGCCAGGCTGGCCCGGATCAGCTCCACGTCCCGTACGGTGAGCGGCTGTTCGACGGCGGAGGCGCCGCGGCCGGGGGCGCCGCGGTCGGGGGCGGGCAACGGGGCCGACAGTTGGGTCGGCCGGCCCTCGGAAGGCTCCTGCGCGGCCCAGGCTCTGGTCCAACTGTCGCCGGGTCCAGCCCAGTTGAGGCCGGGAGCATCGGTGAACAGCGGCCGGAACGCGGGGGCGGCAGGCGGCTCGGCAGGCGGCTCCGGGTAGCCGGGCGCGGAGACGGCCGGCGGCTGCACCGGCGGGGCGGGCACCCACGGGAGGGCGGGCACCGCCGGGAGGACGGCCGTCGGCGCCTCGGCCGGGATCTGCGGCGGGAGGTCCGGCGGGTCCAGCGGCATCGGCGGCCGTTCGGGCCCCGCCCCGGCCGCCCTCGCGGCTGCCATCCCGGCCGCCATCCCGGCCGCCGTCACCTCGGCCGTCACGTGCGCCGTCGGGTCCGCCGCCGCGTCCGCCGGGAGCTCCGGCAGGCCCGGGACGGAGGCGGCGCCCGCCGAGCCGTACCCGGTGCGGACCAGAAGTGTTCTGCGGGACTTCACCGCAACGTTTCGAGTACCCAAGAGAATCGTTTCGCCTCCGGCCGCCCTGCGCCACCACCTGGCTTGTCTCTGCTGGCGCCTAGGCAGCGTGGCACGCCCGAACTGCTCATCCGACAAATCACGCGAAGCCCGGACACCCGGGCCCGGGACGCGCTACTCTCCCTCGATTCACGCCCCGTCGCCCTGGGTGCGGAGCACGCCACCCAGGGCGACCGAGCCGTGCTCAGAGCTGCCGCAGCAGCGTCCCCGGCCGCTCCACGCAGTCCGCGACGAACCGCAGGAAGCCGCCCGCCGTCCCGCCGTCGCAGACCCGGTGGTCGAAGGTGAACGACAGCTGCACGACCTCGCGCACCGCCAACTCCCCCTCGTACACCCAGGGTTTGGCGACGATCCGGCCGACCCCGAGCATCGCCGCCTCGGGGTGGTTCAGGATCGGGGTGGAGCCGTCCACGCCGAACACCCCGTAGTTGTTCAACGTGAAGGTGCCGCCGGTCAGTTCGGCCGGCGTGAGCGAGCCGTCGCGCGCCGCCTCGGTCAACCGGACCAGCTCCTCGCCGAGTTGCTCGGTGGTGCGGGCGTGGGCGTCCCGCACCACCGGGACGACCAGGCCCCGCTCACCCTGCGCGGCGAAGCCCAGGTGCACCGCCGAGTGCCGGATGATGCCCGAACCATCCTCCGTCATACTGGAGTTGAGCTCCGGGAAGCGGGCCAGCGCGACCGTACAGATCCGGGCGAGCAGCGCCAGCACGCTCACCTTCGGGCCCGGGGCGGCATTCAACTGCCGCCGCAACAGCATCAGTTCGGTGGCATCGGTGTCCACCCAGCAGGTCACGGCGGGGATCTCCCGGTGGCTGCGGCTGAGCTTCTCGGCCACCGCCTTGCGCAGCCCGCGCAGCGGGACGACGCCCTCCCGCGCCACCGGCGCCGGAGCCGTCGGGGCCGCCGCCTTCACCGCGACCGCCCGTTCGACGTCCGCGCGCATGATCAGCCCGTCCGGGCCGCTGCCGGAGAGCGCGGCCAGGTCGACCCCCTGCTCCCGGGCCAGCCGCCGCACCAGCGGCGAGATCACCGGCACCACGCCCGGAACGGTCCGCACCACCAGCGCGGGAGCAGCAACAACAACCGGAACAGCAACAGGAACGACAGCAGGAACAGCACCCCCCACCCGGCGCCGCCGCCCGCCCTTCCCCGGCTCGGCGACCCCATACCCGACCAGCGGCCGCTCCACCTCCGCCGCCGCCTCGGCCAGCATCCCGGCCGCCGCCTCGACCAGCAGCGAGGCCCCGTCCGCCGGAGCCACCGCGACCGTCACCAGCGGCGCGCCCACGGCGATCTCCTCGCCCTCCTCGCCGTACCGGGCGGTGACCACCCCGCCGTACGGGCAGGGCACCTCCACCACGGCCTTGGCGGTCTCCACCTCCACCACCGGCTGGTCGACCGCGATCACCTCGCCGACCTCGACCAGCCACCGCACCACCTCGGCCCCGGTGAGTCCCTCACCGAGGTCGGGCAGCCGGAACTCGCGCACGACGGGCATCATCCTCGGTCCTCCCACTGCAGCCGGGCGACCGCGTCCAGGATCCGGTCCACCCCGGGCAGGTGGTGGTGCTCCAGCATCGGCGGCGGGTACGGGATGTCGAAGCCGGTCACCCGCAGCACGGGCGCAGCCAGGTGGTGGAAGCAGCGCTCGGTGACCCGGGCGGCGATCTCCGCGCCGGTACCACCGAAGCCGCTCGCCTCGTGCACCACCACGGCCCGGCCGAGCGAGCGCACCACCCGGCAGACCGTCTCGTCGTCGAACGGCACCAGGGTGCGCAGGTCCAGCACCGCGAGGTCCCAGCCCTCGGCCTTCGCCGTCTCGGCCGCCTCCAGGCAGACCGGCAGCGAGGGCCCGTAGGTGATCAGCACGGCGGAGGTGCCGGGCCGCCGCAGCACGGCCCGGCCGATCGGCTCGACCGGCGCGGCCGGGTCGAACCCGTCCTTGCCCCAGTAGAGCCGCTTGGGCTCCAGGAAGACCACCGGGTCGTCGGAGGCGATCGAGGCCCGCAACAGCCCGTACGCGTCGGCGACCGTCGCCGGGGTGACCACGTGCAGGCCGGGGGTGGCCGCGTAGTACGCCTCGGAGGCGTCGCTGTGGTGCTCGACGCCGCCGATGCCGCCGCCGTACGGGATGCGGACGGTGATCGGCAGCGGGAGCCGGCCGGCCGTGCGGTTGCGCATCTTGGCGACGTGCGAGAACAGCTGCTCCAACGCCGGGTAGGCGAAGGCGTCGAACTGCATCTCGACGACCGGGCGCAGCCCGTACATCGCCATGCCGATCGCGGTGCCGAGGATGCCGGCCTCAGCCAGCGGGGTGTCCAGGCAGCGGTCGGGGCCGAACTCGGCGGTCAGCCCGTCGGTGATCCGGAAGACGCCGCCGAGCGCGCCGACGTCCTCGCCGAGCACGTGCACCGCCGGGTCCTCGCGCAGGGCGTCGCGCAGCGCCGCGTTGAGCGCCTGCGCCATGGTCGCCGTACGGGTCGGTGTGGCCGTCTGGTTCATCAGTGCTGCACCTCGGCCTCGGCGGCCAGCTCGGCGGACAACTGGGCGGCCTGTTCCCGCAGTTGCGGGGTCGGCTCGGCGAAGACATGGGTGAACAGCGCCATCGGGTCCAGCTCGGGGTCGGCGTGGAACTCGGCCCGCATCCGGGCCGCCAGCGCCTCCGCCTCGTCGGCCGCCGACTGCACCAGCGCGTCGTCCAGGACGCCGAGTTCGCGCAGCGAGCGGTCCATCAGCAGGATCGGGTCGTACTCCCGCCAGGCGGCCACCTCCGGATCGGTGCGGTAGCGGGTGGCGTCGTCGGCGTTGGTGTGCGCCTCGACCCGGTAGGTGAGCGCCTCGACCAGGGTCGGGCCGCCGCCGGTCCTGGCCCGCTCGACCGCCTCGGTCAGGACGCCGTGCACGGCGGGCGCGTCGTTGCCGTCCACCAGCCGGCCCGGCATGCCGTAGCCGACGGCCTTGTGGGCGAGGGTGGGCGCGGCGGACTGCGCGCTGAGCGGGACGGATATCGCGTAGCCGTTGTTCTGCACCAGGAAGACCACCGGTGCCTGGAGCACCGCGGCGAAGTTCAGCGCCTCGTGGAAGTCGCCCTCGCTGGTGCCGCCGTCACCGAGCATGGCCAGTGCGACCACCGGCTCGCCGGCCAGCCGGGCGGCGTGCGCCAGCCCGACGGCGTGCGGGGCCTGGGTGGCGAGCGGGGTGCAGAGCGGGGCGGTGCGGGTGGCGCGCGGGTCGTAGCCGGTGTGGGCGGTGCCGCGCAGCAGGGTCAGCGCCTCCAGCGGGTCGACGCCCCGGGAGACCACCGCGAGGGTGTCGCGGTAGCTGGGGAACAGCCAGTCGGCCTCGCCGAGCACCAGCGCGGCGGCGACCTGGCAGGCCTCCTGGCCGGTGGACGCCGGGTAGACGGCCAGCCGGCCCTGCTTGGTCAGGGTGGTGGCCTGCTGGTTGAAGCGGCGGCCGACCACCAGGCGGCGGTACAGCTCGCGCAGCAGTGCGGGGTCGTACTTCTCCAGCGCGGGGGTGCCGAGCACCCGGACCGGTGAGGCGTCCGGGAGCAGGGGGGCCGGGTCGGTCCGCGGGGCGGTGGCCCCGGGGGTCCAGCCGGGCACCGCCGTGTGGTGTCTGTGGTCGAGAACGGTCATCTCGGGGCACCTCCTGGGGTGGCGGGGGCTCCCTACCGATTGTTCGGTCGTCTGTTCATCTTGACCAGAAGCGTGACAAGGTGGTGGACATTCGGCCTGAGCGGCGGTCGACTGGTGGCAGTGTGTCCAATCGGCGAGGGTGGGGGGTCATGTCGGCTGAACAGATGTCCAGACTCGACCGGGTCGACCGTTCGATCCTGCGGCTGCTGCAGCAGGACGGCCGCGCCTCGATCCGCTCGGTGGCCGAGCGGGTGCACGTGTCCCGGGCGAACGCCTACGCCCGGATCTCCAGGATGGTCGAGGACGGCATCATTCGCGGCTTCACCGCCCGCGTCGACCACGAACGGGCAGGTCAGGGCGCGTCCGCGTACATCACCCTGAAGATCGTCCAGAACTCCTGGCGTACGGTCCGGGAGCAGCTGCTGCAGCTCCCCGGGGTCGCCCACATCGCCCTGGTCGGCGGAGACTTCGACGTCCTGCTGCTGGTGCACACCGCGGACAACCACGCGCTGCGGGAGCTGGTGCTGGGCAGCATCCAGTCCATCCCCCAGGTGCTCGGCACCCGGACCATGCTGATCTTCGAGGAGACCGACCAGGTCCCCCCGGACTGACGGCCGGGCCACCGGCCGGCCGGTGGCGGCTACCGCGCGCGCAGCCCGTCGAAGGCCAGGTGGACGACCGCGTCCGCGACGCCGTCGGTGCCCTTGAGGCCCGGCCGGTACCACTCCACGATCGAGTTGATCATCCCGAACAGCAGCCGGGTGGCCAGCCGCGGCTCGACGTCCGCGCGCAGCGCACCGTCCGCGACCGCCGCCCGCAGCAGCTCGGCGACCTGGTGGTCGAACTCCCGGCGCCGCTCCAGCGCCCACTGCTCGGTCACCGTGTTCCCGCGCACCCGCAGCAGCAGCGTCACGTACGGCAGTTCCGCGAGCAGCACCTCGGCGGTGCGGCGCACCACGTGCTCCAGCCGCTCCACCGCCGGGCCCCGCACCGCCGCCGGCTCGGCCAGGATCGCGAACAGCCCGTCCAGCGCCCGCCCGACGGCCAGCCGCAGCAGCTCCTCCTTGCCGCGGACGTGGTGGTAGATGGACGACTTGGAGATCCCGGCCGCCCGGGACAGGTCCTCCATCGAGGTGCCGTCGTAGCCGCGCTCGTTGAACACGTCGACGGTCACCGCGAGCAGTGACTCCACGGTGTAGGCGGTACGCGTGCTGTGATCGGCCATCCTCCGAGTATCCCCGGCCGCCCCGCGCCGTACGCGATCGGGTCGGTTGGTCCACACCAGGCCCCGATGCGCAGGCCCTAGACTCGGCGGACGATCGTCCACGTCCAGCAGGGTGGGGTCCAGTCCGAATGAACGCAATACCGGCCGTCGCCTCCGACGTGCCCGAGCAGCGCAGCGATGATCCGGGGGGCGTGCCCGGCAGCGGCTGGCGGGAAGGCGCCCGCGCCCTGGTAGTCCGGTTCGGGCCGGCGGTGTGGTGCTACGCGGTGCTGAAGCTGATCGGCTTCACCGTCTTCATGAAGCTGCTCTCCTTCTCCGGCGACTACCTCAAGAAGCCGGCCCGGTTCGGCGGCGGCGCCAACCCCTGGGACGTGCTGGCCACCTGGGACGGCTGGTGGTACCAGCAGGTGGCCCAGTTCGGCTACCACCCGGCGCTGGTCACGATCCCCAACGGCCCGGTCGGCTTCTCCGTCGAGCAGAACTCCGCCGCGTTCTTCCCGCTCTACCCGGGCCTGATGCGGATGACCTCGGACGTCACCGGCCTCGGCCTGTACGGCGCCGGGATGCTGGTGTCGGTGGTGGCCTCGCTGTTCGCCGCCGCCGGGATCTACGCCGTGGTGGACCGGATGGCCGGCCCCAGGGCGGGCGTGATCGCGGCCGGGATCTGGGCGATCGCCCCGGGCTCGGGCGCCGAGTGGGCGGTCTACTCGGACTCCACCTTCGTCGCGCTGGCCGCCTGGGCCTGCTACTGCGTGATGACCAAGCAGTGGGTCGCCGCCGGGGTGATCACCCTGGTCACCGGGCTCAACCGGCCGACCGCCGCGGCACTGATCGGCGCGGTCGGCCTGGCCGCGCTGGTGGAGCTGTACCGGCGGGAGAGCGGCGTCCTGCGCCCGCTGACCGCGATGCTGCTGGCCCCGGTCGGCCTGCTCGGCTACGTGGCCTGGGTGGGCTGGCGGATGGGCGAGTGGGGCGGCTACTTCCGGCTCCAGCACGATGCCTGGCTGCACTACTTCGACTGGGGCCAGGGCACCTGGCACGCGATCCGCGGCGTGCTGCTGGGCCGCAACGACTACCCGTTCGCGTTCCCGGTGCCGGACCTCTTCGCCACCCTGATCGTGCTCACCCTGCCGGTGCTGATCGTGCTGCTGATCCGGCTGCGCCCGCCACTGGTGCTGACCGCCTACACGCTGGCCACGATCGTCTCGGTGCTGGGGAGCCTCGGCATCTTCGGCAACGTCTCGCGCTACCTGCTGCCGGCGTTCCCGCTGCTGATCGCGCTCGCGGTGGCGATGCGCAAGCTCAGCTGGCCGGTGCTGGCCGCGGTGCTGGGGTTCGGCGCGGTCGCCTCCGGCTGGTACGCGGGGTACGTCATCTTCGAGCTGGGCGTGCCGTAGGCCCTGCCCGGCACCGGCCCACGGGGGCGCGTCCACCACGGACGCGCCCCCGCGCGTTTTCCGGACACCGCGCCCGCGCGTTTTCCCGGATTCCGTTCCCTGCACCCTCTTGAGCCGACCGATCGTTCGGTTACCCTGTGACGTGTCCCGTCCTCCCTCCTGAGGAGCGCACAGATGTCCGCAGCGGTCACCCACCCCCTCGTCGGCGAGCTGGTCGAGCGCCACCAGGCCACCCTGGACGCCGCCCTCGACGCCGCCGCCAAGCGCGACTACTGGTCGCCCTACCCCGAGTTCCCGAAGGCGTACGGCGAGAGCGGCCCGGCGGACGGCAAGGCCGCCTTCGACGCCCTGCTCGGCAAGCCGTTCACCCTCGACGGCCACCCCGCCGACGGCGACCTGGTCGGCGGCGAAGCCTCCCCGTACGGCATCGAGCTGGGCATCGGCTACCCGCACGCCGAGCCGGACGCGCTGATCGCCGCGCTGATCGCCGCCCGGCCCGACTGGGCCGCCGCCACCCCGCTGGAACGCGCCGCCGTCTGCCTGGAGATCCTGCACCGGATCAACGCCCGCTCCCACGAGTTCGGCCAGGCCGTCATGCACACCACCGGCCAGGCCTACGGCATGGCCTTCCAGGCCGGCGGCCCGCACGCCCAGGACCGCGGCCTGGAGGCGGTCACCTACGCCTACGCCGAGCAGACCCGGCTGCCCCGCCGGGCCGGCTGGACCAAGCCCCAGGGCAAGCGCGAACCGCTGGTGATGACCAAGGAGTTCACCGTCGTCCCGCGCGGCCTCGCACTGCTGGTCGGCTGCAACACCTTCCCCACCTGGAACGGCTACCCCGGCCTGTTCGCCTCGCTGGCCACCGGCAACCCGGTGCTGGTCAAGCCGCACCCGCGCGCCGTGCTGCCGCTCGCGCTGACCGTCCGGACCGCCCGCGAGGTGCTCGCCGAGGCCGGCTACGACCCCAACCTGGTCTGCCTGGCCGTCGAGCACGAGGGCGGCACCGTCGCACAGACCCTCGCCGTCCGCCCCGAGATCCGGCTGATCGACTACACCGGCTCCACCGCCTTCGGCGACTGGCTGGAGGAGCACGCCAAGCAGGCCGAGGTGTACACCGAGAAGGCCGGCGTCAACGCGGTCGTCATCGACTCCACCGACGACTACAAGGGCATGCTCGGCAACCTGGCCTTCGCCCTCTCGCTCTACAGCGGCCAGATGTGCACCACCCCGCAGAACCTGCTGATCCCGCGCGGCGGCATCGCCACCGACCAGGGCGACAAGTCCTACGACCAGGTCGTCGCCGACCTCGCCGCCGCCATCGACCGCCTGCTCTCCGACGACGCCCGCGCCGCCGCCATCCTCGGCGCCGTGGTCAACCCGGGCGTGCTGCAGCGCTCGGCCGCCGCGGCCGGCGGCGAGTACGGCGAGCTCGCCCTCGCCCCGCGCGCGGTGACCTCGCCGGACTTCCCCGGCGCGACCGTCCGCACCCCCGCGCTGGTCAAGCTGGACGCCGACAAGCCGGACGACCGCGCGGTCTTCCGCACCGAGTGCTTCGGCCCGGTCTCCTTCGCCGTCGCCGTCGAGTCCACCCCCGCCGCCGTCGAACTGCTGCGCACCACCGTCCGCGACAAGGGCGCCATGACCGCCTCCGGCTACACCACCTCGCCCGAGGTGGAGGGCCTGCTGGTGGCGGCCGCGCTCGACGCCGGCGTCTCGCTCTCGCTCAACCTGACCGGCGGCGTCTACCCCAACCAGACCGCCGCCTTCTCCGACCTGCACGGCACCGGTGCCAACCCGGCCGCCAACTCGGCCTACTGCGACGGCGCGTTCGTCGCCAACCGGTTCCGTACCGTGGAGGTCCGCCGGCACGGCTGAGCGCCGTCCCGGCCCCGTCCGATCCGCTCCGGGCCCCGGCGGTCACCCACCGCCGGGGCCCGGCGGTTCACAGCTCCCCGCGGGCCCTGGATGATGGAGTCTGGGAGAACGCCGGACACGGCGTCCAACCGCCCTCCGAACACCGGGAGCTGACACATGACCGCGAAGCCGACGACCGCCACCGACATCCTGATCGTCGGTGCCGGACCGACCGGACTGCTACTGGCCGGCGATCTCGCCGCGGCCGGGGTCGGCGTCACCGTCCTGGAGAAGCGCGGCGCCGAGTCCAACCTGACCCGGGCCTTCGCCGTGCACGCCCGCAGCCTGGAGCTCCTGGACGCCCGCGGCCTCGCCGACGACCTCATCGCCACCGGCCGCCCGGTCACCGGCCTGAGGATGTTCGACCGCTTCGGCATCGACCTGAGCTCGCTGCCCACCCGCTTCCCGTTCGTCCTGATCACCCCGCAGTACCACGTCGAACGGCTGCTCCAGGAGCGCGCCGAGCAGGCCGGCGCGACCATCCTGCGCGGCGCCGAGGTCACCGCCCTGCGCCAGGACGCCGAGGGCGTCACCCTGGAGACCCGCGACGGGAACACCTTCACCGCCCGGTACGCGGTCGGCACCGACGGCGTCCGCTCCACCGTGCGCGACCTGCTCGGCATCCCGTTCCCCGGCGAGTCCGTGGTCGACTCGGTGATGCTCGCCGACGTCCGGCTGGAGCGCGAGCCCGCCGACACCATCACCGTTGGCGCCAACGAGACCGGCTTCTCCTTCCTCGCCCCCTTCGGCGACGGCTGGTACCGGCTGATCGCCTGGGACCGCAAGGAGCGGCAGCCGGACGGCACCACCCCCTCCCCGGAGCGCCTCGCCGCCATCGCCCGGACCACCCTCGGCGAGGACTACGGCCTGCACGACGTCCGCTGGAGCTCCACCTTCCACAGCGACGAGCGCCAGGCCCCCAACTACCGCTCCGGCCGGTTCTTCCTGGCCGGCGACGCCGCGCACTGCCACTCCCCGGCCGGCGGCCAGGGCATGAACACCGGCCTCCAGGACGCCGCCAACCTGTCCTGGAAGCTCGCCGCCGCCCTCCAGGGCCGCGCCACCGACGCCCTGCTCGACACCTACCAGAGCGAACGGCACCCGGTCGGCCGGACGGTGCTGCGCACCTCCGGCGCGCTGATCCGGCTCGCCCTCGCCGAGTCCGCCCCCACCCGCGCACTGCGCGGGGCGCTCACCACGCTCGGCGGCCACCTCGACCTGGTCACCGAGCGCGGCGCCCGGATGGTCTCCGGCATCGACATCTCCTACCCGGCCCCGAAGGACGCCCACCCGCAGGTCGGCAAGCGCGTCCCGGACCTGCGGCTGACGGCGCTGCGCAAGCCCGTCGAGGGCGCCCCGGCCGCCCCCGAGCGGCTCTACGAGGCGCTGCGCGAGGGGAAGTTCGTCCTGGTCAGCAACGACGAACTGGCCGCCGCCGAGCCCTGGGCGGACCGCATGGTCACCGCCGCCCCGGCCGACCCGCACGGCAAGCTGCGCGACACCGTCCTGCTGATCCGCCCGGACGGCTACGCCGCCTGGGGCGCCGTCGACCCCGGCCAGGGCGAGCTCCGCACCGCCCTCACCGCCTGGCTCGGCACCCCCTGACCCCCGCCGGGGGGGGGGGGGGGGGGGGCGCCCCCCCCCCCCCCCCCCCCCCCCCGCAAATGGACCCGCCCCCCGCCCCCACCCCCCCCGCCCACCCCCCCCCCCCCCCCCCCCCC